>JAUVDD010000355.1 GCA_030595525.1 Puniceicoccales bacterium | reverse complement strand
CGAAGGAAGGTCGACACCGGCCATCGCGGAAAATGTCGGCAACATATCGATGATTCCGGTAATCTCACTATTACTGGAACCAGCCGGAATTCGGCCGGGCCAACGCATGATGCAAGGCACCCGTATGCCCCCTTCGAAATTGGTCCATTTCCCATCGCGCAGCACACCGGCACTGCCATACCCTTCCACATTCAGTTGCGGGCCATTGTCCGAGGCATAGACCACCAGGGTGTCTTCGGTGATTCCCAACTCATCCAAGGCATCCATCAACTCGCCCACTTGCCAGTCGATTTCCTGCAGTACATCTCCATAGGTCCCCTGCTTGGAGGTTCCTGCGAACTTCTCATTCGGAATCCATTTCGTATGCGGCAGCGGCGACGCATAATAAAGAAAGAACGGCTGATCCTTGTTGGCCTTGATAAATTTGATTCCGGCGGCCAGCAGCTTTGGAGAATGTGCTCCGTCGGTTTTGGTCTTTACCTTCTCCACGATTTCCTTGTTCCGGTAGATTGCGCATGCCTTCTCGTCGTAATCCATGAATCCGTAAAAGAAATCAAACCCATGATTGACCGGATTAAACTCCTCCCACTCACCCAGATGCCACTTCCCGACGATACCAGTCGCATACCCAGCCTTCCTGAGCTGTTCCGCGACAGTGATTTCCTCGGGATTGATCCCCATCTTTTCCCTCCGGTAAATCACCTTGTTCAGCCCTGCCCGGTGGGCGTGAGAGCCGGTCATCAATGCCATCCGTGTCGGCGAACAACGATTGTGGACATAAAAACTATTAAATTTCATGCCTTGCTCACAGAGTTTGTCTATGTTTGGCGTCGCGATATCCGTTGAGCCATAGCATCCCAGGTCGCCATATCCCTGATCATCCGTCAGGATAAAAACAATATTCGGTAGAGGCTGGGATGCCCCTTCAGTTACTTCCGGAAGTGCGAATAGAAGCGTGCCCGCAAGCACGGCTCCACTCATCTTTATTATCCAAAGTTTGTTCATTTTTCCCTGTCCTCAATGCACTGATTATTCTTCAGAATAGCTAAAAGAATACAGTCCGTATATGCACATTTTGGCACATCCTATGTCAATAACCACTTGGAATCGATCCGTCCCTATTGGTTTTTGGGTTTCTTGATGAACCCATCCTGGGGAGTTTGCTGTTTCGGTATGCGGAGGAAAAGCTGTTCCACTTCTTCTCTGGCCCACGGCGTTCTCCGCAAAAACTTCAGACTGGATTTTACTGACGGATCAAAATTAAAACACCGAATACGGATCCTTTCACCGAGTTCCTCCCACCCGTAATACTCTACCAATTGGATTACAATCTGCTCCAGCTTGATACCATGCAAAGGATTTTTCGGCTGTGATTCACTCATCGGTTGAGGTTCTCACAAAATTGCCAATTTTTCATCAAAAATCTCTCCTAATCTATTTCAAGCGGAGGAAGATCTATCTCTGACCAGGAATACCGACCAGCAAAACCGGCTATGCCAGCCCCACAACAGCGATTAATAAACCGAATATCATCTTCATCCTTGGAAATCATAACCACCACCTATATTTCTAGCTCATGAATATAAGAAAACTACTCACCTCGATTTGCATCAGCCTTTGCCTATCCCTTTCTCTTTCGGGAGGTGTTGATCCGACGAAAATCGAATCGATGGATCAACTCAAATGGGAGCCTGTAGCTCCGGGAGTCTGGCGTGCGCAAATCGGGGAGAAAGAATGGGGAGCACTCGACTTCGCTTCTCCGCCGAAAATTGAGGCCCTTGATGAGCTCGGGCCAGCGGAATTTCCTTTCGAAACTGCCATGTGTTTAGGTGATGTGGGTCCAACCTACACTCACTTTCGCCTACCCATTGCAGAATCAGAACGTCTTTATGGAATGGGTCTGGAGTTCCAGGGTGCCAATCGACGTGGCCAAGTGTACCATTTAAAAGTCGATCATTATGGTGGAGTAAAAGGCTATACCCATGCGCCTGTCCCATTCTACATTTCAAGTGCCGGATATGGTGTATTAATCAACACAGCCCGACGCCCTGCCATTCACGCTGGAATATCAAACAGAAAAGACAGCAAGCTTCCTCCACGTGTCGATCGGACCGCAGGCAAAGGATGGAAAGCACGGCCTTTATCCGATGCGGTTGAGGGAAGTGTCGATGGACCTGGTATGGAAGTATACGTCTTCGGAGGTACTTCCCCTCTGGAAGCGGTACAGCGGTACAATCTATACTGTGGAGGTGGCGTTCTCCCTCCTCATTGGGGCCTCGGATTTATCCATCGCATGCACACCAAAAGCAGTGATCAGGATGTCCTGAACGAGGTAGCTGATTTTGAGACGAACGACTTCCCTCTGGATGTCCTCGGTCTGGAACCGGGTTGGCAAAGTTCCGCCTATCCCTGCACCTTCGATTGGGATCCTGGACGTTTCCCGAATCCCGAGGGATTCCTTGATGAGTTATCCAAAGTGGGCGTTAGGGTAAACCTCTGGGAAAATCCCTATGTCCATCCGGATTCCACCATGTATGATGCCATCAAACCCTACACCGGCAGCCATACCGTTTGGCTGGGTGAAGTACCCGACTACAGTTTGCCTGAAGCGAGGCAGGTGTTAATGGATCACCATAATAAGAACCACTTGGATATAGGTGTAAGCGGGTACAAATTTGACGAAGTGGACGGATACGATGTCTGGCTGTGGCCAGACCATGCGACTTTCCCGTCCGGACATAGTGGTTCAGAGGTTCGCCAATTGTATGGTTTGATGCTGCAAAAGCTGTTCATGGACCAGTTCCGGGCCATGAATAAACGCACCTACGGTCTCGTTCGTGGATCCAATGCCGGCGCCAGCTCACATGGATTTGTCATTTATAGTGATCATTATGACCATAAGGGATACATAACTG
>JAUVDD010000420.1 GCA_030595525.1 Puniceicoccales bacterium | reverse complement strand
TCATTTGTTTCAGTTTCATCGGGACTAGCTGCTCTTCTAATTTTCCTGACATCTGTAGTGACATTTTACTACAAGGATCTGGGATGGACAGACTGGTACACGCCGATTCTGGCAATAACGGCCTTTGTCATTATATTACTGGGATTATTTCGAAGGGACACGGTATTCAGACGCATGGGATTACTCGCATTGGTCATACCATTAGTCAGGTTGTTTATTGTTGATGTACAGGATGTCCTGCACCGTATTTTAGCCTTTGCGGCAGCGGCAATCCTGCTCACTCTGCTTGGATACTTGTACAACCGATTGGCCTCGAGTTTGGCCGAGGAGGATTAGAATAGTCGCCAGACAAGAGCGACGCCAGCGCACAGTACAAAACCCATCACCAGTGGCATAAATGTGGCAACAGTTGTCCATCTCTTGCTTCGGGTTTCCTTGTAGATTGTATAAATTGTAGTCGAACAAGGATTGTGGCAGAGACTGAATATCATGAGGCAGATCGCTGTAAGGGTTGTCCAGCCACCTTCTCTGAGGATTAATGCCAACGTGGAATCTTCTCCAGTTTCGAACATGACTCCGGCGCCCTGTTCGCCGACACCGGTCATTCCGGTCATGTGAATCGTCAGCATCAGGATGGTTGGAATGACGATTTCATTGGCTGGGATAGCGACAATGTAGGCGACAAGGATGACACCAGTCATCCCGAATGCCCATGCTACAGGATCCAGGCCGGTTACCATCCACCAGGCAATGGTGTGAGTACCGATATACACATTGGCGATTAACCAGATAATTGCACCAGCAGGGACAGCAAAAACAACGGCCCTCCACAGGACAAATAGAGTCCTGTCGATCAGTGATGTATAGAGAGTGCGTAAAATCCTGGGTGGTCTGTAAGGTGGAAGCTCCAGACTGAAAGCAGAAACCTCACCTTTGAGGACCGTGTGGCTAAGCAACCATGATGACGCAAATGCAAAAATGAATCCCAATGAGGCGATCGAAAAGACCGATACAGCAGCTGTAAAGGAGGCGAGGGGGGCGGGAACCAGAGCTCCGAGAAATACGGACGCTATGATAATCTGCGTTGGCCATCTTCCGTTACAAAGAGAAAAGTTATTGGTGATAATGGCGATCAATCTCTCTCTGGGTGAATCGATAACTCTTGCAGCTATTACCCCTGCAGCATTGCAGCCCAATCCCATTGTCATCGTGAGGGCTTGTTTTCCGTGTGAACCAGCCTTTTGGAAAATCCTGTCCAGATTGAAGGCAACCCTTGGCAGGTAGCCCAGGTCCTCGAGGATAGTGAACAAGGGAAAGAAAATCGCCATGGGAGGCAACATGACACTGATGACCCATGCACAAGTGAGGTAGATTCCATCTATCAGGAATCCTTCAAGCCATGGCCAAGTACCAATTGACTGACTCAAGCCTTTCAAAAAGGATTGACCGTTATCTACGAGGAGAGTGAACAGCATGCCAGAAGGCACATTTGCGCCAGCAACGGTTATCCAAAGCACAACTGTGAAGATCAGGGCCATCATCGGGAATCCGGTCCAGGGATTGGTCAAAAGGCGGTCGGCTGCTCGCTGGAAGGCAATTCTTCTGGAAGTTCCAGCACGGAAAGTTCGTTTGCTGGCAATTCGATTAGCTTCTCCGTAAAGGGATTCCGTCAATCGATCATGGAAATTCCTCGGAAGCTTCCACCGGAATGACTCAATCTCCTTCAGTAGTTCAGATTTTGTCATGATTCGGTGGTTACAAGTTTAGCCTGAGGATCCTCGGACAATTGGCCCAAAGTTCCATCCGCTACGGCTTCCAGAAAAATGGCATCGCCATCCAGTAACTGCAGGGCAATCCAGTCGGGATTGGGAATTGAAGAATACGACGATTGCAGACTTTCAGAGATTTTCTTAATCGCCTCTGGCAGGCCCGGAACATTCAGTGACAATTTTATTGGAGAACACTTGTAGGCGCCAGTGGCCACTTCCCGTATGGCATTCAGTAAATCCTGAATTCCTTCACCACTTCTGGCAACACATGGAATAACTGGAACGCCCAGGTCTTTCGACAATCCATTGTGATCAATCTCAATCCTATGGGCCGCTGCCTCATCCATCAAATTCAGGCAAATAACTGCCCTGTTCGAGATCTGAAGTATTTGCATCGCAAGGTTCAGATTCCGTTCCAAAGCAGTAGCATCGACAACGATGACAACGACATCCGGTTGTCCGAATAACACAAAGTCACGGGCGATCTTCTCATCCTCGGAGGTCGAAAGTAAGGAGTAGGTCCCCGGCAAATCCACTAGCTTGTATTTCTTTTTATCCAAAGAAAAGCCACCTTCTGCACGGGCAACTGTCTTTCCCGGCCAATTGCCGGTGTGTTGCCTCAGACCAGTCAAGCGATTGAATACTGTGCTCTTTCCGGTGTTCGGGTTACCTGCCAGGGCCACTACGTAGTCCCATCCTTTCATCCGAATCCCCAGCTTCTCCAATACGGGAATACGGGCACTGCAGCTTG
>JAUVDD010000170.1 GCA_030595525.1 Puniceicoccales bacterium | reverse complement strand
AGGCAGGCTAAAGAGGGTGTGTCGGATATTGTATCCGGAGATGAGTGGCAACTGACCCAACATGGGGAAGGCAAGGGGACCTGGGGTGACTGGGAAGCCTCTGCTGGGATGATAAAGCGTGAGAGGGAATGGAATCTGGATGGCAGAAGTGCGGATAACAATCTTGAGAGGGGAACATTTAATCCCAGAGTAAAGATCGACTTGGACAATGGATATCTGATTGGTGGAACTGATCTATCCCTGGACCAAGTTAATTACACTGGTTATTGGGACGAGACTCGTGAAACCATCCTGTCGTGGGCAGAGATCGAGCGACTTACTGCTGGGGGGTATGTTTTTGGATTAAGGGACCTCACTGATGAACTGAAGATTTCCGGTGGAATTCGTATCGAATCAGCCAATACGGATAATGAACACGTTCACTTTGAAGAAAGCCAATTGTTTCCCGAACTGGAAACGAACCGGGGGACCATTCCGAATCCGGACTACAAAAATCCACCTGATCCAGATCCGGAATTATCCTTTACGGGTCCCGTGGACAAATCCGGTTGGGCGTCAGAGTTATCCTTGTTATGGCAAACTGCTGAAAACACATCGATCTGGTGCGGATGGGACCGGGTTTACCGGTATCCGTCGCTCGATGAAACAGCGTCCTATCAAGGTTATCCGCTGAGCGATCCCCTGAACTCGGATCTGGAACCTGAAACCGGGAATAACTATGAGGTTGGAATCAAGCATATCCGCCGTAATTGGCAGGTGGGGGTTACGGGTTACTATTTGTATCTGAATGACGAGATCAGCTTTGTTGAATATGATGATGGGAATTCAGATGGTGTTATTCGTTTAAACCAGAACATTGGGAACTCAGAGCGGAAAGGTATAGAGTTGGACTTTATGTATCAGTCGGATCGCTACGGGACCAGCTTAACCGCGAGTTTTTCAGATGTGTCACTGGATGGTGAAACGGGAAATTCCTTACTTCCACTGGTTCCCGAGAGAGAAGCGAGCCTGACTGTGTGGGCGAAGCCAATTCAAGCGATTCGCATTCAAGTACATGGAAGATACCAGTCTTCCCAGGTTCAGGGTAACGACTTCAGCTTGAACGGGCGATTAATTCCCTCCTATTGGATCGCCAATACTTCCTTATTTTGGGATATGACGGATGGATGTGATATATCGGTTGGTATCAACAATCTCTTTGACAAAACCTATGCCATGTCAGCTTACAGTGGTGGATTCTATCCTGGTGCAGGAAGGCAAGGATACATGAGGATTAAATTTACTTTTTAAAGGGATGAGGATGCGACAGGTGCGAATTGCAGCTTTTTGTTTACTGGCCCTTACCCGGGTGCTTTCAGGTTACGAGGAACCCGTGTTTCCGTTCGCTCCCAAAGCAGAGGACGATGGCAGTACTGCCATATTGTACACCGATCCAAAGATTGTTGCATGGGCTACGGATGTGACTGCTATCAACTTTGGTACAGATGTTTCCAACGAAGGGAATTGGAAGGATCCACAATCTGTAATTGGTCACTCTGCGGGAGGCAATTCCGAAGTGTTGGTTCTTGGCCGGGGCGGAGCAATAGTACTGGAGTTTGGGTCCGGAATCGCCGATCTTGAGGGCTTCGATTTCGTGGTCTTCGAGAACGCGTTCAGTGACACCTTTCTCGAACTGGCATACGTGGAAGTTTCCTCCGATGGAGTGCATTTTGTACGGTTCCCAAACTATTCCATGACAGTGGATCCTGTGGGCAGTTGGGGACATATTCAGGCAACTTTCGTTGATGGATATGCCGGCAAGTACAGGGCGGGTTTTGGAACGCCTTTCAATTTATCGATTCTAGAAAGTGCCCACCAAGCGATTGTTGACGGATACGGGGGATTTTCTCAATCATTCAGTGCACAGTTGCTGACAAATTATCCTTACCTGAATCTGAATTCGATCAAGTATCTCCGTTTGATTGATATTGTAGGCGATGGGACTTACGAGGATTGCCAAGGATATACAATTTATGATCCGTATCCAACAATCATTACAGCCGGATTTGATTTGGACGCAGTTGGAGTGATAAATACTGGCTCGCCTGAACTGGTGACTTTCATGGAATGGGCTACTGAGAATGCCCTTACCGGAGTTGAAACAGATGACTTCGACCAGGACGGTTGGATGGATATGCTGGAATATCAATTCAGTACGGACCCTACGGATTTACGGAATAAACCAGTAATACAAATCGAACGAAATCCTGACGGCACTGGTTATAAACTGGTGTATAGATCGAGCGCATCAGTGGAAGGGCAACTCAACCTGCAGTATAGCCATGATGGTACGACTTGGACCCTGTTGGATGAAGGGGGAATTCGGCCGGTCGATCAGCAGGAACTAATCTGGATAGACGGAGAACCATTCATTGAGAGGACTGTTCATATTCCGAATGAGAATGGAGAAGGATTTTTCAGGTGGGAAGTTCTCCCCGTTTTTCATTCTTACTAGTTCGCCGGATCCGGCGCTCCAATGCCAACTTGCTGCCAGAAAACAAGAATGACCATACAGAAGATGGCCATTCCAGACATTCCCAGACAATTCATTATCTAGGAATGTGGGTTTTGTCGATCGCTGGCAACAATTTTTGAGCGATAGGCCAGCGACAGAGACAGGTCACACGACAGCGACCGGGCAGGATACCGGGGGCATCCAAAGGTTAAGACAATATGATTGAAATTCTTTTCGTAGTGGCTTGGCGAATACCTTGGAGAAACCGGCGTTCAAGCTGATTTGCTCAATATCCTGTGAAGGATATGAGGTAATCAGTATGCAGTGAGTAGGATTGAATCCATACTTGCTGGTCAGTATCTCGAATGCACGGACTCCTGTGAATTGTTCTCCCAGATGGTAATCGCAAAGAAACAATTGGACTGAGTATTTCTTTACCGCACGGATGGCGGCATCAATGTTAGCGCACGAAATGACATCGTACCTGCCTTTTAACAAATGTTCTACAAGACGAAGTGACAAGGGATCATCGTCCAGACAAATAGCCATTTCTTTCTCTGGGATGTTACGTTTCATGCAACGAGCCTGGGAATGGACAGGACGTTCTCTAATCCAGTTGGATATGAAGGGCAGATTGAATGTGCCTTCTTGCGTACTCATTGTAATTCCTGGGGGTGTGTGGTGAGTCTTCGGTTGAGCTGTATCGAATATTCTATGCTACAAACTGTTTTTGCTTATATTTGATCGGGAATGGTTCCAGAGCATAGCGCCATACGTGAGCGAACTTATTCCATGGACCGGTCACGGGACCATCAAAAATCACATTTGGCTTAATTTCGGGTAACCAGGGCCGTGTTGCCAACCGATCCTTTACGATTTCGAACCCTTCTTTTGAAGCGAACTCCAGCATGCGTTGCTCTGCATCAAGAATCGGCTTTGATCGGACAGATGGCGGAGTTCCATCGCGTCGTTCCAGTATGGTTTGTGAACGGCATGCTTCCAATTGTGCCTTCATTTCAGCCTGTTCCGGTGTAATCCCTGAACCAATACCGTATGATGCGACGTAATTATCGAGACCATCCAGATGCCGGATGGCCAGTGCGATATGACCATCGTATTCGGGCTGATTGATGAACACAATTGTCGAGTCTTCACGATTGATGATCCAGTGATTCAATGCGCCTCCCCACCATGCATCGACTGAAAAATATTCAAAGGCCTCAGCGATTGCCGATCGGCGTGCCTGTCCAGGAAACAGACTAGGGAAAGCAGCCATGCCTTTAGTACTCATAGAGTATGGATAACCATAAAGAACAGCATCCGGGCCGGAGCTGGTTTCGGTATAGGCCCAACGCTCCAATGCCTCGGAAACCGCTTTGGCACGGGCTTCGAGACGAGTGAGTCCCAGGCCTGCTCCGTCTGCGGGATTGAAGAGTCTCAGCTTCTTGGAGATGGGATGCTGATAATCCTCCTGCAGAGTAGCACGGCAAAGCTGCCAGAGCTGACCGAGGTATTCGGTTTGTCCGTATTCTATGTTGGAGATAGGTCCTCCTGCCTCACTGACAAGCGAGTAGCGAATCGGGGCTAGATTCAGGAAGAAACGCTTGGCAAAGCCGGCTTTCTTCATGAACCATTCCGGTGCACCACTGAGATCATAGGGAAGGGGGATTGATGCTGCTTGTGATAGTGTGGACATAGTTAAACCTTATTTAATTAGATTGTTATGGGTGTATTAGTTTCCTGTGGATAGTCGTATTAGTTGTTACGACCTGGACCGATAAGGCAGTAGATATTCATGAGAATACCGCCTGAATCATTGTTGCTCAAATCGGGTATCGCCTTTTTACTGACGCTTTCGGCTTGAGCATTTAGTCCAACTGAGGCTAAACAGATAGCCACAAGGAGTAATAGGATGCGTTTCATGTCTTTCATAGGGCACACGTTTTACAACAATTTTAGAAAAATGTCTTCTTATTTGTTTCCACACATTCTATTCCTCATTGGATTAAATTTTATCAACGTCCTCTGTCTAGGCGCTAAAACAGGGCCTTCGTTCCGGTTTGCAGAAAAACTGGAAGGGGTCCCTGAAAGGATTTTTTACGATATTCTCAAGGATG
>JAUVDD010000342.1 GCA_030595525.1 Puniceicoccales bacterium | reverse complement strand
TCGTCATTTGACATTTGATTCTCGTACCAATTCAGGCGAACGATCAATTTTCTATCGAATAATTGGAAAGTCACCCCCCAGTCCTTGCTGGTACCCGTAGGGGATGGCAGCCGGACATAGGAGTGTGTACTGTCGATGGTTCGACGGCTCGAATCAGGGACAAAATTCTCTGATTGGTTGTAGTGGAACGAAATGTCCATACTAGCTGGTAGCTTGATCAGCGCGTGCGGCCAGTGAACAACCGCACCATATCCAAAGATTCCTTGTCCATCCGGCCCCTTCGTTACTTTATCGTATTCACCATCTTCCCAACGGAATACATCAGGATCGACGACCGGTCTCTGTTCTTCACCAACCAGTGGAGGTGCTCGGTTTAACCAGCTTTCAATATAGTCCTCCCGATACCCGGCATTAATGACCAGGTGCCGATTCAGGAAGAAGGATTGGGTATTGATGGCCCATGACTTGACCTCTGTCCGGCGGATCTGGGAAGCTAAGTCTGGTATCCACTCTGGTGTAAGGTTTGTATTCTGCCAGGATTCGTTTCCGTTAACTGTGTAGTTCTTATTGCCAATTTGTTCGATTGGAACTGTATCTGCATCAGGTCCGAAATTCCAATAGGTCAACGGTATGCTCCATCCTTCGGGAATTTTCATATTATAATTGGATGTTTCAAGGATGATGTCCGACATTTGCAAGGGTGTGTTCGGATCCCACACTTCGTCTCCCAGGTAGCTTTGAATCGGTGGCCCGAGATACGCAACCAGTCCTACCTGACGGTCTCCATTCGAGACAACTGTGGCAGCGGTGCTACCGTAATGGCGACCAATGTCCACATCATCCGCGTAGGAGCGTAATGTTGGGTCGAGGTTTGTATAATCTTCCTCATATGAGTCAGCCAAAACGGAAAATGTATGCTCCCCAAACCATCTCATCCAGCCATCGTCCCCGGCAATATCCTCGAAGTTAAGCTTGTAAAAGGCGGTTGCCCGAAGTGCCTGACGATCGGTTCTACGGATATCCTTATCTCTTCTGGATTCAAAGTAGGGACGGCCAAAGTTTGGATTTACCATTACTTGCGAAATGATATTTCCATCATCGTCCTTAACGGGTTCACCGTCCGACCCCAAAACGGGAAGTGGCATGGTTTGATTAATATCAATCTTAATATCCTTGCCACCGGAAAAGAAGGTTTGGGCAGTTCGCCTGTTGCTTTCGAAGTCAAAGGCGATCTCAATACCGGCTTGTCCATCCAGGAACAGGTGTTCAATTGCGGCATTATAGAAATAGAAATCGCGTTCCCAATAATCGTTATCTCCCGAGAGGCTGTATTTCGAGAAGTCAAAGGTCTCGAGATCCGTGAATCCCTGGCGGAACCAGCCAGTGTCCCTTCCAGGAGTATCCTTCACGTTATCGTAGGATTTCATTGAAACCGTCCCATTGGTTTTCCCATCCGGACTCCAGAAGGGATCACCTGCCGTTTTGGTCTTCCAGTATAAAAGTCCCGTCTTCTTGTCCTTTTTCCAACTGCCCTTACCTCTATCAATATTGTTAGAAGCGCTTCTCCATTTCGTTTGCAACGCAAACGCAGCTGCCGCACCGTTGGATCCGTCAAAGATCAGGGTGTATCCATCGCTACCAAAGTTGCCAAATAACCCGCCAATTCCAGGGCGTGAGTAATTAGAAATATCACCGTTTTCATCAATGTCATAGGATGGCCAGTATGCGCCCGTTGGGAACGTACCATGTATATAACGTCCTTTTTCAATATCACCTGAACTCGGTCCAACTTCATCCCGGTAGAAACGCATATTGCCGAAGGCATCGTATGGTAACCTGTGTTCGATGAATGAATCCAGTGCCTGATAGGGAAGGGAGGTGGATCCTGTATTGGAAATAGAGTCACCACTTTCGTATGAGACACGGACAGTGGTTTTCTTCTTATTGTCAAACGGATGCCAGGTCGCTGTTCCGTAGATACGATTATCGTCCCGGTAGGTGGGGCGTTGGCGGTATTGAGTCCGGTTGGCCATACCTGCTACACGAACAGCTAGTTTGTCTTTAATGATGGGGCGATTATAGTCGAATTCGCCGCGATATGCCGGCCGTTCACCACCGGATGCCACGCGGAACCTGATTTTTGTTCGCTCATTGAAATGAGCACGTGATAACTGATTGTTGATCAAGCCACCTGGGGAACCCAATCCGAAAAGGAAAGAATTGGAACCGCGGTTGATGTCGATCCGCTCGGTGTTGTACTGGTCAAATGGAATGTCCGTTTTGAAGAAGTCACGGGTTTTATCCGGACTGGCCAGACCACGTACTCGGGCGTTTGAGTCCGGATTGCGAACGGCAGATTGATTGTTGGTATCGCCTCCCAGGGTATAGTTGGGATTTATTCCGGTAAAATTACCCAGCATGCCACCGATTTCCGTGTTATTGGTGTACTGGAGCAGCTCCTGGATGTCATTCGCACCAATGTCATCCATGAAGTCGGCGGTGATGACCTCAATCGAGGAGCCGGTGTTGATGATATCCGTACTGAGGCGCCCGCCCGAAAGGGTTTGGGAGGCGTAGTAGCCCATGTCTTGCGAGGCATCCACTTCAAAGGGGGAGAGTTCGAAGACCTCCTCATCCTCTTGATCAGTGTCTTGTGCTGTTAACGTTGTTGATGTAAAAAGTAGGCCGAATGTAATGAGAATTACGTATATCAGGCTACGGACATTCCTTGTACGGTGTCTTTTTTCCATGGTACTTTGGGGTTTGGAGTTTTGGTAGAGTATTGGTAGAGTATTGGTAGAGTAATAATCCAATCTCTCTGAGATCTAATCGCTGATATTATGTAAATATTTGCTAAATTCAACAAGAAAATTGCATAAGATAATCGATTAACCATGATTACAAAACCTAATGGAGGAGGGTGGCGATTTTCGAATTACGGAATTAAAAATCTCAAAACGAAGATGGGCGATTGCATTCCCTAATTTTCCGATTTACCT
>JAUVDD010000057.1 GCA_030595525.1 Puniceicoccales bacterium | reverse complement strand
TCAGCTGTGGCTTAATCATGCCTATCCGTGTTTTCCCTTTTTCTGTGAATACCGATATCCTGCAGGGCAGGGCCATGTTTAGCCGCATGTCGCTTCCCAGCACTTTGCTGGCTTGTAGCGGATTGCAGACATCAAATACTTTACATTGTTCCTCAAATGCAAAACCCTTACTGCGCAGAATATTGCCGAGGTCATGCACGTGAAGCACTCCGAATCCATTCTCTTTGACGGCCATTTCCAGATCAGAAACTGCCAATTCGAATGATTTATCACTCTCCTTGATGAAATAGGTCTCTGGAGTCATAGTATGCCTCTCGCGATTAATTTGAATTGTACCAGATCGGGCTTGTGTAAGCTCGCTCAGTGGTCGTCATTGGGACCTGGGGATCGAGTTCTACCCCAAGTCTAAGCGTGTCGTAGGCCGTCCACCGCGGTGTTGGGATTTCAATGACTCGTGCATAGTAGAATGCCCGTTCCGAGGGATCAAAATCCGGATCTTCCCAGGCAGCTGAGAGAAGCACTTCACCAATCGTATTGGTATAAGTCGCCTTCGCGACATCAACGGTGCTTCCAACTGAAGGAAGTTTTCCTTTTTTATTTGGCTTTCGATCGCCTGACCATGCAACGTCGTAAACCTTTTCCTTGAGATCGCCGTCGGATTCCCGCCATCCCTTGACAATCTGGATACGATCAAGGTTTGCCCCTTCCGGATCCCGCAATGCCCATACAAGGAAACTCGGGGAGGCATTTTTTGGCCTACTCAGGAGGTCGCCACCCATGGGTACCCCACGATCATAGCCAACTTTTGCAGGGCTGGGTCTCTCGATGTCTTTTTGAGAGAAGTTCCAACCGCCAAAGAAACGAACAACCAGGCGGGATCCTGTGGTCCCGTAGGTTTCCTTGCGTTCCATTGATTCAAAAATGGCCGCACGTGTGTTCTTAGTTGCCCAGACAGCCGCCAGGCCGCTGGCGACTTGCTCCCATCCCCAGGTGGTGAGTTCTTCATCGATGGGCGATTCAAGGACCTTGTGATCGGTTGCCCGATGGGTATCGGGTTCGAGACCGGAGTGTTTCCCAAAGAAATTGTCTTCTTTCGCAGTAGAGAGACCGGTATGGCTATCAGTACTTCCGATTACGCCAAATTTGAATGGGTTGACCCCCAGTTTCTCTTCAAGATCGAGACCATTTTTTAATGCGGCACGAGCATACTCATACTGGAGCATTTCCTGCGTCTTGGCCTGTGTGCCAGGTAAATTGCCTTTGTCCCATATGCCGAAGTCAGCGAATTCATCATTCGGCGAGAGTGCCGGGTGCGCTTCACTGTCTCCCTTAATCTGGGTGATTTCGTAAAGAGGTTCCCATTTGGCGCGTCGCTCCGCATATTCCCGGGTCAGAGGCTTGCCCCCGAGTGTTTCTACATCGAACATGAGGCCATTGGAAAGATTGCCGTTGTGGGGGATAGCAAGAACATTGCCACCCGTTTTATCCTCATAACCTTCCATGTAGGTCCAGAGATCTTCTGGATCCTGGCTGTCGAAAAGAGAGAAGGGGACCACCTGCTTGGCAAGGCTGCCGTCTTCCTTAAAAATGACAACACGGTGAAGGTTGTTCCCATTGGGCATGGAGGTCCACTCGAAGCCAATGAATGCAGTGAACAGACCTGGATTATTGAGTCTGTCTGCAATATCCACGGTTTCCTGCCACATGTTTCGTTTGAAATCCTCATTCTTGATTTTCTCATCGGCAACCGCCGCGCTATTGATCGCTTCCATAGCGGCGATAAAGGCTTGGTCGTATTCGCCGGTCTTGAGCATGTCGTGCCAACGGCGTCCGTATTCAGTGTCCAGCAGGACGGGATCCGAGCGCCTCAGGGCAGGGGTCAGGCCCAGGTATTCCGCGTGGTCGGAAACGACAAGAAAATCCAGCGGTCTAACCAGCTTCACTTGCATGCCATTGTTGGCCATGATTTCTTCTCCGCTGGCAAACCGAAATGCTTCTTCCGGGCCAACCCGGAAATTCACAAAGCCCGCATCAAATGAGTTGGATGTGTGCAGGTGGGTATCTCCCCAGTATACATTCTTGGGATAGGACTCACCCGCGAATGGGGAGTAGCTCTTCGGGGGTGCTTTCATGTCTCCCTCCGAAGGTACTGAGTCATAGGCGTAGGACTGTACTTGAATTGTGCTAAAAAGGAGGATTCCAACTAATAGTTGGAGTGGGTTGATTCTCATGACTTTCATTAAGAGAGAGGATATCAAATTTGGGCTGAGTGCGCTATACTACTTTGATCGTACTTTAGTGTTAAAAAAGGAGGAAGCAGGACTTTGATGGGTTGTTGATTCCCATCCAATGCCCTGCTTCCTCTTTTTCAGAAATAGACAGTACTAAATCGTGTCTGCTACTGCCTGGATGACGCTGCTTGCATCTTCTGCAAAACCTTTTCCACCGACAGTGAACCGACTGCCTGACTTGGAGGGAATTCTGCGAATGTACCAAGGAATTGTTTCACGTACGCTTGGGCGGGGACAAACATCCACATCTGATCGCCTAACCAGCGTGTGTAAAGGGCGGCATCCGGGGTTACCTCGAAGGGATCCTGTCTCAGGCTGACGACTAGTGGCCAGCTGGGTGTTTTGCGATAGGCTTCATTGATGGCACCCTCCATGATGCTGAAGTGAATCTTCCATTGATCATAGCGGATCGCATTCAGGTTGCCGCCAGCATCAAAGTAGAAAATCTCTTTGCGGAGGCCAGGGCCTTTTCCAGACAGCACATCGGTTTGATCGTATCCATCGAGATGTGTCTTGAATGTTTTACCCGCTGCCCGGTGTCCCTTCTTAAGCTTTTCCTTAATGTCTGGATCGCCCGCGGCTGCCATAAGTGTAGGTACCCAGTCTTCGTGAGAGAAGATATCATTAACAATTGTTCCGGGTTTGATGACTCCCGGCCATCTTGCCATAGCGGGTACGCGGAAACCGCCTTCCCAAGTTGTACCTTTTTCACCACGAAATGGAATTGTGCCACCGTCTGGCCAGGTGAATTTTTCCGCACCATTGTCGGTTGAGTACACCACGATCGTGTTGTCAGCGATTCCAAGCTCGTCCAGCTTGTCGAGAAGAATTCCAATATCGTGATCGTGCTGTGCCATGCCGTCGGCATACAAGCCGAATCCAGTCTTGCCATCCCACTCTTCGCTTAAGTGTGTCCAAACGTGCATTCGGGTCGCGTTGTGCCAGATAAAGAACGGTTTGTCTTCTTTCACAGCCTTTTCGATGAATTTAATAGACGCATTCAGGAATTCCGTATCGGCATTTTCCATACGTTTGCGTGTCAGCGGGCCGGTGTCTTCGATTCTCCCATCCGCATAAGTGTGAAGCACGCCTCGTGGACCAAATTTCTTGTGAAATTCCGGATCCTTCGGATAATGGTAGGTCTCAGGTTCTTCTTCGGCATTCAAGTGATAAAGATTGCCAAAGAATTCATCGAATCCGTGTGCGGTCGGAAGGAATTTATCCAGGTCACCCAAGTGGTTTTTACCAAATTGACCGGATGTGTACCCTTGCTCCTTGAGGAGTTCTGCAAGCGTTGGATCCTGGTCCTGTAATCCTTGTTCGGATCCTGGCATACCAATAGTCAGTAAGCCGGTTCTAAAAGGATGTTGTCCTGTGATAAAGGCAGCGCGACCAGCCGTGCAACTTTGCTGGGCATAGTAGTCCGTAAAAAGCACGCCCTCATTGGCAATGCGGTCAATGTTAGGTGTTCTGCCACCCATCATTCCTCTATGGTAGGCGCTGATGTTGTACATACCCACATCATCGCCGAAAATGACGAGAATGTTTGGTTTTTTGTCTACTGCACTTGCTAGGAGACACGCTCCCAGCAATATGAGAGTGATTGATATTCTTTGCATAATGTTGATCCTTTGTGACGGATTTTGTTTTAGTAACTAGCGACTGAAAAGTCGAATTAACAAGAATCCTAGTAAAAGAATTATAGCAGATGGAGGACTAAACCGGAATTACACCTTCGTGTTATTTTGAAAGGATCCCATCACAGCTACCTGCTGGGATTAAGTGATGACAGATCTTTCCGGGAATGAAACAAGGATTTCCATTTGCGGAAGAGACTTCCAGATCTGCGGCGTACCCTTACCAATTCGGACTTTAACTCGGGGATCTGATTGTATGGCCGGATCGGAGTCCCGTAGAAAGATTCCAAGAGCTGTTCAAACAACACAGAAAGGCGTTCTCGTTCAACAATGCCGGCATATTCGCTGAGGGTCAGACAATCTTCCAGCGTATTGGAAAAGGAGAGCCACTTGTATAGGGCATTTATAATCCGGACAGGATCCTCGGATTTGATGGCCTGGTTGAGATTCTTCCAAAAGAACTTTTCGGATTGGGATTGGCTTTGGTTTTCGACGGTGCGATTGCGTAGCCTTCTTCCATTTATCCGGATAAGCCCCCATACCGAACCAATGACCAGCAAGGCAGCCACAGCTAGAGCGGTAATCCGCTTTATGGGTACTTGCACTCCTTTTTCTAATGGTTGAGAAGATTGGGCAACTGTCAGGCTTGAATCTTGTTCGATTTGCAGCTCCACTGAGGGCAGGGTAGCCACTTCCCATCTTTTATCTGTTAGATTCCACCAGTGTACCTGTATCTCGGGAAGGGTATAATGATTGGCCTCTTCAAAGAAATAGGTAACCGACTCCTCACGGATTCCCTGTGATTCCGACCTTCCGATGTTGTCAAAAACCTTGACTGGTTTTGGGTAAGCCGAAAGCCCGGCCAGTTCATCATTGGGTAATGCCGGAATCAGCATCGCTGGTGAGTCTTCAGCCTTGATTGTAACGGTTCTCTGACGAGCTTTGCCCACCATTAAATTACTCGGAGATTTATCCCATGATTCAGTGATCGAAAGTTGTGCAGTGGCCATCCAATTACCACTTTCTGGCGCTCCTTCCGGAACGCTGGCAGTGAAGGAGACTGGATTTGATAAAACGGTGCCCCGGACAGGACTTCCCGAGTCACCGCTTATCGTCAGGCCGATTTCTACTGGCGGCACCATATAGGTGCCCTTGGATTGAGGATAAATTTCTAAATCCCATCGCTGGATGGCCCAAGTTTTACCATTGAGCCGGCGTGTGGAGTTAAGGGCAAACTTTTGGCGGTGAAGGACAATGGCGTTGTTGACCTCGAGGGATCCAACCGCCGTTCCGCCTGCAAACCAGCGGTCCGTGGCAATTTCAATCGAGAGGTTAACCTTTTGTGTGACGATGGCACCGGTATTTGGTGACAGGGATGTAGATACGGAGAGTCGTCCAGCTGATACAAGATCTTCCAAGGGGTCCTGTGCAGTAACCATACGGGGAACCGAGGCAAGGAGGCAGACCAGACAAAACAGGGGCCAGATTCCGCTAAAGCGAGATCGAGACATCCATAAGAATCCAAATTGCCTTGTCCTTTTAGCGATCATCCGGCCCTTTGTTCTTTAATTGCATCTGAAACTTCATGCTAAGGAAGTCGGCAGGATCACTTTGGACTTGCTTCATCCAGAGCTCAGCCATCTCCGGGTCGTTAAGAAGGTCTTCAGCAGTAAGTTGTTCAGGTGGCTCCCGGGAGCCAAATTCCAACTGCTCGGCACCGATATCCTCTTCCAGGGTATTCTCGACCTGTTGTCTGCGCTGTTGCTGATTGCCTTCCTGTTGTTGATGTTCACCCAAAGCAAGCATTTCTTCGACGATCGCCTTTACTATTTCTCGATTTTTGATGGCTCCTGAGTGATTTGGATTTCGCTCGAGCAGAACCTCATAGGTGGCTTGGGAATACATATAGTTTGAAGCATGAGCGAAGGAATTGGCCAAGTTGAACAGGGCAGCTTCATTGTCGAGAAGCTGGAATGTTTCTGCTGCCGGGCTAAAATCTTCATTGTAATAATGAGCAAGTCCTGCCCGCATGGGATCTTCGAACAGGGTAGACGCCAATTTGTAGTCTCCTCTGTTCAATGCGATTTGTCCCTGTTGATCCGGTGTCAAGAAAAGCGCGAAAAGGGTTTTTCCTTGTGAGACTTCGAATCCAAGCCAGAGACAGAATATGGCCACGTAAATCCCGACCAGAAACTTTATTGAAAGCAACTGGCTTAAGCCGAATAACTTTTTTCCAGCTAATTTCATTCCCAGGAGAGGGTCCAACCCTTGCGGAACCAAAGTGCGATGAGTAGAGCCATTGGAATAGCGAGGTAATAACCATCGTCTACCCATGGTGTGAATTGATCGTCAGCGGCCACAAGGTGGCTTTTCGTGAGACGCTGTAGTCGCTTAGCGTCTACATTTTTGAGCGTTAAGGATTCGTAGTGTCCTCCGCAAGCGCGACTGAGCTCGCGAAGTTGTGACTCTTGAAGCGCTACAAATTCTGTCGTCATATTTGGATCAGGCTCCGATGATCCCACGCCCCAGACCAGGAGCTGGTCATTTGTTTTGGAGAAGTGGTTTCTAAATGCGGCGATGTCGCTGCCTTCTATTCCGTCAGTCATCAGAAGCAGTGTGCCAGGCGCTTCCGAGTCTGAAAGGATCTGGTCCACAAGGGGTAAGATGCTCTGCAGAAGTTTGCCTGGTGTAGGCATGATTTCAGGTGTTATGGCTGCAAGAAGATTGATAACTATGTCCGGGTCTTCCGTCAGGGGAATGGCTGTATGAGCTGAGCCCGAGTAGACTATCAGTCCAGTTGGCGCACCGCCTCTTATGGCTAAGAGGTCTTGGACCTTTTGTTTTGCCCGCTCCAGACGCGTTGGTTGGATGTCGTCCTGTTGCATGGATGCGGAGAGGTCCAATGCGATGACAAGAGGCGCTTCATCCTGAAAGAAGGGGGATTGGGCTTGTCGCCAACTGGGTCCAGAAAGGGAAATTACCGAAATGATGGTGAAGGCAAAGGCAAGGCGAAGTGGGGTAAAACGCTGGGTTTGATTACCTTTGACAATGATGTGATCAAGCAGGTGTGGTGCGATCACGTTTTCCCATCTAGCACTTGTATTCTGCAGTCGCTTAAGATTCAGGAGTGCCAGCAACATGGGTATCAATGCCAACAGCCACCACGGTCTCATAAAGTGGAACTGATCGATGAATGTCCAATCGGTCATGCCTTTTCAATTCCTCCTGTTTCCTTGAGATTCCTGGCCGATAATGCCTGCTTCCAGTTTGATAGCGTCATGGTGGAAAACAGGAGGACATAAAGGGAGACGAAAACAACCAGCGGGTAATGGTGTAGCGAGCGGCGGGGGCGGTAGCTTAACGATTGGAATGCCTCCGGCTCCAATTCATCTATTCGAGCATAAGCCGTTTCGAGTGAATCGCGGTCCTGGGCCATGAAAGCGCCTCCTCCGGTGATCTCGCCGGCACGCTCCAGGGTTTCCATATCCAGCACTTCGTTTCCTTCAGTTGAAGGATCACCGATAGCAATGCCATAAATGGTGACGCCTTTTTGTTTAGCAACTTTGGCCGCTTCAATTGGAGGGACACGACTGCCATTGTCATTGCCATCGGTGAGGACAATGAGGACACGCCGATCGACTTCGCTATTTTCGAAGAGCTTGATTGCCAGGCCAATCGCATCACCGAACATCGTACTGTACCCAGCCATCGCCACTTCGGTCTCATCCAGGAGTTGCAGCCAGGTTGCGTGATCTTCAGTAAAGGGGACCTGCAAGTAGGGAGCCGCTCCAAAAACAATTAGACCAAGCCGGTCATTCTCTCGTCTGGCAACAAAACCAGTCAATACTTGCTTAACCGCGTTTAGCCGGGAAATGGTTTCCCCGGATTCTGTTAAGAAGTCCTTTGTGTCCATCGATCCAGACAAATCCACCGCGATCATAAGATCCCTTGCTGACTTAGTCTGCTCAATGGGATCACCGACCCAAACGGGTTTGGCAAGCGTTGTCAGGATAAGGAGCCAGGAAAGAATGAGCCCGATCCTTTGCGTCAGCATCCGCTGGAGAATGACGGCTCCGGTGCCAGGTGTTTGCCTAGTCAGTTCGATTAGCCGTTCGAAGAATGGTGCTCGGACGGAATCCTTAGTAGTTCGGTATGCTGGAAGAAACCGGTACGCCAGATAGGGTAGCGGTAGAAAAAGAAAGACCCAGATGTGTGTCCATTCCAGCATGATTACGATTTATTCTTTTTCAGGAAAATTGTGATTAAGGATCCAGAACTTGATAGTATCCTCCAGGATGCTTCCGTCCAAATCCGGGTTATTTCTTCCGTAAGAGACTTCCAGGAGAAGC
>JAUVDD010000338.1 GCA_030595525.1 Puniceicoccales bacterium | reverse complement strand
ACAACACGTTTCGTGACAGGCGCCATAAACCAGGCATCTGCGACATCCACTTTATCGAGAGGGTAGAGTTCCTTGGGATCTTTTATGAGATTGAACATCTGCGGCATGTTCAGCTTAGCGGGAGTACCAAACATGGAGTCCAGTTTGATAAAGTGCATTTTGTAATCACGATACTTATAAGCGTACATCTCGTCGCCATTGAAAACCGGGAATCCTTGACGATTTGAGTTCTCCTGCTTGCCCAAGAGGAAGTCCAACTGGTCCTTGCCATCAATCATTCGATCGTCCGGTACTTTATAGCCTGCAAGGGTTGAGAAGGTTGGCAACAGGTCTGTCGTGTGGACCATCTCGTTGCTTTTTCTTCCAGCCGGGATTTTCCCGGGCCACTTGATAAGGAACGATGTCCGCAAAGAACCTTCCAGCGCAGTGAAATAGTTTCCTCGCCAGAATCCTGCGGTTCCATGATGTCCCTCAATCTGCTCGGGGCCATTGTCGCTGGTCCAGATTACGATTGTGTTCTCGCTGATCCCCAGTTCATCCACTTTGTCCAGGATCATCCCCGCGTAGGCATCGATCTGGGCGAGAACATCTGCATAGTTTCCCTTTCCAGTTTTACCAGCGAAATCGGGATGCGGGAGAGTTGGCAGATGCGGTTGCGTGTAAGGAACAAATGCAAAAAACGGCTTATTCTTTTTTACCTGGCGCTCCATGAAATCCATCGTCTTATCGGTTAGGTCCTTATCGATCAAGGGCCTGTCCTCGATCGTGTAGGTCTTCACCTTTTTGGCGGGTTTTCCCTTGCGGGCATCATAAATTGAAGAGGCCTGGGTTTCCGTTGGATCATAGTAGTCACTGGTTGGATACAAGACTTCGTCCGTTGAATCGGGAATTCCGTACCATTCATCAAAGCCCTGGTCGGTGGGGAATCGGCCCGGCGTATTACCAAGGTGCCACTTGCCAAACATTCCCGTTGCATACCCTGCATCCGAAAAGAGTTCCGCCATTGTCTTCTCCCACTGAGTCATGCCATAAAGCATTCCCCATACGACCTTGGTGGTTCCTGAGCGAATGGGGTGACGTCCGGTCATCAGCGCTGATCGACTGGGAACACATTGCGGTTCGACATTGTAGTTAAGCAGCATGGTGCCCTCCTTCGCCATTTGATCCAGACGGGGGGTTTCCGCTCCCCGAAGAATTCCACCTCCATAGCAGCCAATCTCTCCCCATCCCAGATTATCCATCAGCATGACGACGACATTGGGCTTTTCAGCATCACGGGCCTGTGTTATCAGGGGTGTTGCACAGATTATTGTACCGATTGCCAATACCGCCCCGATCACTTTTTTCAAAAATACTTTTCTAATTTTCATATTATTCCTTTTGTATAAAACTTTTTACTCCACCTTATCCAGAGCGACTGCTATCGCCTCCGCATAAGTCAAAACAACTCTCTCGCCAACTTTTAGCTCATGCAGCAAAGCCTGGTCCTCAACCGGAAGTGTAAGATACTTTCCACGCGGTCCTTTAATCGTAACCGAACTGGTGGGAAGGCTAACCTGCTTCACCCACACGACTGCCTTGATTATCTTCCCTGCCCTTGCGCGTGGATCTGAACCATCAGAATTGCGGCTATCATCCTCAAGAATGATTAGTGGATTCTTCAATTCCTCCGGCGTGGGATCCCTGAATTCCGCACGAGTCATGGTCTTGTATACGGCCTTAACTTTGTCGCCAGTCTTGATTTCATTAAATCGCTTAATTTGAGGACCAGCCGTTATTGTCACCATATTTCCCAATGGCCCCGTCAGGGTGGCCTCACGCAACTCATAATCAATGTTCGTTACGACTGCTGTAATGTTTAACTCAGTGTATTTTTCCATATTTTCCCTGCGGGTTTCGGCAAGGCAGGGAAGCACTAGCAAAGTGACCAAGGCAATTTTAATGAATTTGCTTATCATGATTTCTTGTTTTGGGATTCAATTGTAGTCGATAATTCGTTACAGAATTTCTAGAATCAATTAACTTGTCGGAGTCACACCTGACTTTCTCACTGGGGATACAGGAGCGTCACTTGAAACCGAAATCCCCAGCCTTCCGGACCACCCGGAACAGAATCAAGCCAATACCGAACCCCTGCGCCAATCTGCATGATCTGGTTTCCCAGCTTAAGCATCTGTGATACGTTCAGATTTACTGGCACTGACCACTCGCCAGCATTCCAATTGTAGGATGATTCCGTGCTAATGGCCCAGGTAGTCTTGGTTTTGGTGACATAGGATGCAAATGGTTGTAACAGGGTTGAGCTTATCCCGGAACGATCGTCATCCCCGGCAACCGACCAGATATGATTAGCCAATACCCCGTAGGTGATGGGCCCAACTTGTTTCAGGGCGACGCCGGTTGGACCAAGTCCCCACTTTTCTGTACTCAATGCATCCTCGGTTCCAGTCGGTAACAACATGACCGGTCCAGCACCAAGAATCCATCCGCTATCCGTGGGATCTTTAGGTGAGAAAAAGAAGCTCTGGACAATGTCCCCAACTCCGGATTCACCCATTCCCGGACCGGGCACGTCATCCTGATCGATAATCGGGATAATGGTTCGTGATATGACATTCCAATCATCGTTCAATGATATGGGAATTACCGGTTGAATATTGATCTGGAGCACCGATCCATCATCGTTTGGCCCAATTCCCTCGTCGTAATTCACCTGAATCGGTACACTGATTAAGGAAGCAACTGGGTTGGCCAGCTTCTTCGCCAGTTCATCAGCATCAGTATCCTGACCGATCGCGGACAAGGTCCATATTATAGAAAAAACCGTAATGCATAACGGCTTTGAATTAATTCTGACAAAGTTTGGTAATATCTTCATTTAATTATCTGTTTTTCTGAATTACAGGCCCACTTGATGGCATCCAGCAGGGCCGCCCCATCCACAGGCTTACGAAAGTAACCGACGGCACCCACTCTTTGGGCAATTTGCCGTGTTTGCTCGTTGTC
>JAUVDD010000076.1 GCA_030595525.1 Puniceicoccales bacterium | reverse complement strand
GCCTCGGCGCAGCTTTCTATCTCGCTTTAATGGGATGAGGGACGACAGGCATCTTGCCTGTCGATTGCATCCACCCGACCATTCTCGTCGAATTGTTATTGGATTCTACGGTTACCCGTCTATAAATTGCCAATCATGAATCCCGTTCGATCCTTTCGACATCAGCCCATTGCCCTTTCTCTAAGTCTCCTCCTCGTCACCACATGCACATCTCCCGCAGCCAAGATCATCTCAGACCACGGTTACGATAACCTGATCGAAATCAAAAACTCCACCACGCGGGTTGTTCTTGAGCCGAACATGGGAGGGCGCGTCCTCTCCTTTCAGTTGAACAGTGTCGAAATCCTTCAACAAAATCCTGCCCAAGCCGGCCTGCAACCAACTCGGGAAAAGACCGAACCACGCCTCGCCGGCGGACGATTCGACGTTGGCCCAACCACGGCGCTTCCGAAACACAACACTCTATGGCAGTGCGCATGGTCCGCAGAGATTACCGGCAAATATTCTGCCCGAATGACCAGCCAGATCGATCCCGATCTGGGCATTCAACTCATCCGTGAATTCACCTTGGATCAAAAGAAGGCCCATTTGGCCTGCAAACAGATTATGATCAATCATAACAAGGAAGCCTTCCACGGATGCTTCTGGAGTCGCACCTTCGCAAAAGGTGGCGGCGTCGCATTTGCTCCGATTCCCGCAAAAGGGGTGTTTCCAAGAGGCTATGGTCTCAACCTTGAACCCAAGGGATCCTTTAACTTCCTTCCGGAACCGGAACCAAATGTCCGGATACGTGATAACATCCTCGAGTTCCTTGGTGAACCATCTTCACAGAAATCCATTTTCAACCTGAGTGATGGATGGATGGCCTACCTTTCCCCTGACGACCTGCTCTTCATCAAAACTTTCCCCTTTGATCCAGCATGGCAATATGCGGATCCACCCCAGCACCACGCCTCCTACTGGCACCTGAAGGACGAGATCATAGAGATTGAACCAAATGGACCGCTCCAGATCATCCAACCGGGTGAGCAAGCGGAATTCACAGAGCATTGGTGGCTAGTAGAATTCGATCTTCCGGAAAACAAACTGGTGAATCTGGAAAAACTTAGAAATGTCATCGGGAAAACTACCAAATAATTCGATATGAGTTCAATTCTCCAATCTGCTCTCCAACGTTTTCGCAATCTCTTCAAAAAGACCCCAAAGATCATTCCATTCAAACCGGAATGGGAAACTAATTTATTAGCTAATCTTCCCATCTATGGGGCCCTGCCGACTGAGCTCCGTGCTCGCTTGAATGAGAACATCAGCAGATTCATTCCACGGGTTTATTGGGAAGCTACTGGCGATATGGAGCTGACAGAGGAGATGATTGTTACGGTGGCCGCCCAGGCCTGTCTGCTGACGATGAATATGCAGGGCAACCCCTACTCCATCCTCAAAACAATAATTATATTCCCAAAGGTTTTTGTGCATCAGGGGGAATCGAGGGGTTCCGGAGGGACCGTTACGAAAAGCCGACATCGTGTCTCCGGCATATCCTATGGAAGTGGTACTGTCAGTCTGGCATGGGATCAGACACAACACGGTGGCCGGAATATGCATGATGGTCAGAATGTCGTCTTTCACGAGTTTGCGCATCAGTTGGATCAGGCAGATGGATATGCAAACGGTGCCCCGATTCTCAAGCGTCCCGCCGACTACAAGACGTGGGCAAGAGTTATGGAGAAGGCATACGAAAAGCTAGTGGAAAGATCCAGCAAGGGAAAGGTCACCTTATTGGATGATTACGGTGCCACCAACCCCGCAGAGTTCTTCGCCGTGGCAACAGAAACTTTCTTCGAGAAGCCGGGAAAATTGAACAAACGCTATCCGGAGCTCTACGAGATCATGAGTCAGTATTATCAGCTCGATCCAAAAGAATGGTAGCGAGCGACTTTACGTCGCGATCTCAAGAGATTACAAGGAACGGATAATTAATCTCTCAAACTGTAACCATTTAAACGATTCAAACTATCTTCGTCCGGTGATAATGTCGTACAATGACGCCTACAGTTATGATAAGCGTCCAGACGAACAGTGCCAACAATAGATAGGTGAAGATGGCTTCCGTTTGTTCGAAATTACGGCCGATCAAGTAATCTCTTTTTGCAACGACTTTTTCGTAAGTGTCCTTCGAACAACTGTAATAGGAAACTGACATAAATCCGGCAATTGCCGGAAATACCAATCCATAGAGGAATGTGCGCCGGAAGATGCGAATCACTTTCTCACTGGCATAAACCTCCAGGGCCGCTTTGAACGGCTTCCTCATAACGACATAGGTGATCATTCCGATGAGAATGCTGATACCACCCATCGTGAAGTAGGAAGCGATCATATACTCTTCGTTAGTCAACTTTCCTCCTCAGCGCGGCTACAAGAATGGTGATCATAAAGACATATACCAAGGCCACAACCATGATCATACTAAGTTGGGCGCCCCACGCATCCACTATCCTCCAAACGTTATCCATTAACGGTTTATACTCGTCCGTCAGCACGACTTTATAATTATCGAACACGGTTCCCACACTGATGAATATCAATCCAACCCAGAGAACGCGGCAATAGAAGTCAGTACAGGCCGGCATCTTAACCAGTTCATCCAGCATCAGGCGCAATGGCTTTCCTACCAACCAGTAAAACAGTCCTGCAGACAATATGCTACATATGATTAGAATCACTAAGCCTATAAGCTCTCGCATCAACATCTGTCCCCTCTCTTTCTTTGTTATACTATAGTATTTCCTTACCGAAAAAACGGGGGCACATCCATACGGCGTTAGAATTATTGATATATCTTATGCTGCTGGAGCGCAAGGGAATTAGGGACAGGTGATTTATTCACTGCCGTTGTCTAACTCCCTGCCAACCGAAACCAGTTCGCTGAAGAAACAACGAAGGGAATCCCGGGTGACCTCTGTGTTGGAGATGACCAGACGGAGGACCAGCTTCTGCTCCACGTAGGCGATTCCCACCATGTAAAGGCCTCGCTGATAAAGTGTGTTTCGGAGGAGCTTGTTGAATGCATCTGCCCGGTTTTCCGGAACCTTGTAACGGAAACAGATATTGTAGGAGACCCGCGGAGCAACCAACTCAAGCTCTGGCCTATCCCGGATACATTCCTCGGCGAATACACATAGATCGAGGTAGTCCTCAATGCGCTTACCAAAACCATCCTTGCCGTAGAATTTCCAATCGAGAAACCACTTCAGCCCATCGACCCGACGACCACATTGCAAGGAGACCGCGCCCAGGTCCAGAACCTCATTGTCCTCTGAATCCCGGTAGAGGTAGCTGGTGTCTCCAGCCGCGCAGACTTTTCCCAGCGTGTGGGAACTTTGATTGAGCAAGAGCACATTGCACATCAGTGCTGAACCCAGCATCTTGTGGAAATCGAAGGTAAAGGAATCCACCTTGTTCAAGCGTGGCATAAATTGCTCGCGCAAGCGGTCACTCATGATGGTCGCCCCACCCCACGCGCCATCCACGTGGAGCCAGAAGCCGTGCTTTTTTCGCAGATCAAGAACCGGCGGAATCGGATCAAATGCTCCTCGGACGGTCGTACCGGCGGTCAGGCCAACAAAGAATGGGATGCCACCATCCACGACCACCGATTCAATGGCCGTTTCCAATTCTTCAGTATCCATTTCCCCACTACTATTGCATGGAACCTTGATCAGGTTTTCTGTACCAAGACCAAGAATGTTCGCCGCTTTATCCATCGAGTAATGGGCATCCTGATTGACGAATCCGTACAGCTTGGATTGACCGGACAACCCGTCCTCCTTCACCCGCTCACCGGAACGGTTGCGGGCACACATCATTGCCAGCATGTTGGCGTTACTGGAACCGGTGGTCATCTGTCCCTCCCCATGCGAAAAACCCACCAGGTCCAGCATCTGTTGGATCATGTGCTTTTCGTAGAGAATCGAGACCGGCGCGGATTCGTAGCTGTCGGAGGAAGTGTTCGAAACAGCGACCACCATTTCAGCCAGAATCGAGGGAAGATTTGAACCGGACCACAGGCGGTTCAGAAAGGTCGGATGCGCGGTTTTTACGCCATAATCGAGGTACTTTTTTATCCAGTCGAAAATTCGCTCCCAATCACCCTCGCTGCCCGGTCGGTCCAACTCCAGCAGCTCCGCAAGGTCCTCTGGTGGATGGTAATCAACCAGCGTCCCCATGTTGCGAGTCCGGTGATAATCTTCCAGCGTATCAAAGAGCCGCTTTAGTAGTTCCGTTTCGTCTGTCATGATGTGTTCTTCTTCGTCTAACAGATATTGTTTACCGTGGCCTGGTTGAGTAATACAGCCAAACCTGATCCTTTATCCACTTTGCATCCTTGTCACTTGCCGATGATTGGCCGTTTTCATCAATGGGCTCCCATGCCTGTGTCAGTGTGGTCAGTTCCTTGAAATCAGTCTTTCGCGGGTCCTCGCCGCTAAGGTAGGTGAACACCATGCACGCGCTGGCGTATCGTGCCAGGGCGTTGCCGTGGTTATGGTCTGCATACCAGTTTTCTATACCGAATTTTTTAATCGCATCCAGCCACAACAGCATGGCAGGTACCAAGGTGACTTTATGGCGCTGGTTCCCAATCTGCATTTTCTCCAGATCCCCATGTAACCTTTGATAGATTTGCGCAACATGATGATTGATGTCAGCGGTCTCGTGAGACCCCGGATGCATGTAGAGGACGGTCTGCGCTCCGGATTCAACGATGGTTCGATGGATTGAACCCAATGCCTCCAGATTTTCCTCATACGGAATTGGCTCACCATAACTATCCGCCAACTTGGCCAATTCCGGAAGCAAATATCCCGGATGCCTTGCTTCCAGAATAACATAGTCAAAATTCCCCGACCGGATCAAATCATGGATTTTCAGGTCAGCCGCCACCTCGGGAAGATTCAACGGAATCCTTCCGTAATTCAGAAATTCCACTCCCATAGGATTGGACGGCGTATTCCATTGACTGACGGCCTGGTAATCCAAACCAGCCTCCTTGCAGAATCCTTCAAACGTCGGGCACAATCCACCCCGGCTGTAAAAAACGCTGTTTCCAAGGAAGAGAATACGTTTCGTTCCTGTGTCCTCACCGAAACAATTGGAGGAAATTACCAGGAGCATTCCGAAGAAAACAATCGAGAACAGCGTTTTCATCATTTGCTGTTACCGGATTTTTCCGTCCTTTGCTACCCTTTATTGCATCCTCTAGTCTCTCGTCTCTCGTCCCTTGTCCCTTGTCCCTTGTCCCCGCTCAGGAGAGGCCGGCTTCCTTCTCCATTCTGGCGATGTATTCGGAGACGTTGCAGGTGAGCATGCGCATGCCGTCAGGGCGGACCTCAAGCACCTTATTGACCACCGGATCAAGAAAGTGGCGATCATGGCTGACCAAGATGACAGTTCCCTTGAACAGGGTGATCGCCTCTTGCAGCACTTGCTTGCTCCGGATGTCCAGGTGATTAGTCGGTTCGTCCAGAATGATGCAATTGGCGGGCTGCATGAGCATCTTGGCAAGGGCCACTCGATTGCGTTCACCGCCAGAGAGTACGGAGACCATCTTTTTCTGGTCAACGCCATTGAAGAGCAAGGCGCCGAGTGCGGCACGTGGATTAGCACCTTCCTTGCCATTCCAAGCCGACTCAACTTCCTCGAGGACGTTTTTCTTGGGATCCAATTCCTCAGCCTGATGCTGGGCAAAGTATCCAATGACTGTATTAACCCCCAAATCGCGTTCTCCGGCATCGGGTTTTTCTACCCCGGCGATGATTCGTGCCAAGGTGGATTTACCCGCACCATTGACACCGACCACCGCGATCCGGTCCCCACGATCGAGGTGCAGATCGAGTCCCCTGAAGACCTGGATGTCGCCATAGGCCTTGTAAATGCCTTTTAGGTCGAGGACTTTGTGGCTGGCCGGAGGTGGCTCCGGGAAACGAAAGAATATTTTTTTCTCTTCACGCTCCGGCTCAACGATTTCAATCTTGTTGAGTTGCTTCAGCCGGCTCTGGACCATGCTCGCTTTCTTCTGGTTTGCGCGGAAGCGGTTGATAAATTCCTTTTGCCGGGCGATATCCTTCTTCTGCGTGGATGCGGCCTTGCGCTGCGTCGCAATGCGTTCGGCACTGGACTTTTCATAGTGACTGTAATTGCCCTGATAGACGTTCAAATTGCCCATCTTTAGCTCGATCGTCTTGTTCGTGATGGTATCGAGGAAAGCACGATCGTGGGAAATGATCATCAGGGAGCCGTGATAACCCGCCAGGTAGCCTTCGAGCCAATTTTGTGATACGATGTCCAAGTGATTTGTTGGCTCATCAAGCAAAAGCAAGAGGGGGGTCCGCAGGAGGAGCTTTGTCAGGGCAATACGCATCTGCCAACCTCCGGAAAATTCACCCGTATCCCGCTCCATGTCACTTTTCTCAAATCCCAGTCCCATGAGGATGCGCTCGATGCGGGATTTCATCTTTTCGGGCTGGTGCTCTTCCAGCTGAAGTTCCCATTCCCCGATCATGTCGATAATCTCGTAGTACTCATCTTCCTCGGGATCCATATCGTACATTTTCTCACTCGCGGCATCGATTTTGGCCTGCAGTGAGAGTACGTCCTCAAAGGCCGTCTCCACTTCTTCGTACAGCGTGCGACCATGACTCGATATGCCGTCCTGTGGCAGGTAACCGACTGTCACGTAATCAGGTTTCTCGATTTCACCGGAGTCAATTTCCACTTCACCGGTCAGCACTTTCAAGAATGTCGACTTGCCGGATCCATTGACGCCCACCAGTCCCATGCGGTCGTGTTGCCCGATCATGGTCGAGATGTTGTTGAAGAGCGCACGCTCTCCGTGACGAAGTAATAATTCCCGTATGGTGATCATAAGAGCCGGGGAGGTTTACAGACTTTTGTCCATGTGCAAGGACATATATTAGTCTCTGGTCCCTGGTCCCTCGTCCCTAAAATTCCTCTACCAACATTTGACTAGATGCGTTGGTTGCCCACTTCATCTCCAATCGCTCGAATGTCAGAATGCGATCAAATAAACCAAGTGGAAACCTTGCCATGCATCCGCCCGCTCGTATCTTCAATCATATGAAGGCAAAGTTCACAGCCATCATCCGCAAGGAGGAGGACCTGTACGTGGCGTTTAATCCCGATCTGGATATTGCCAGCCAAGGGGAAACGCGTTCTTCGGCACTGGCCAACCTCCAGGAAGCTGTGACTTTGTTCCTTGAATCCGCTTCGCCGGATGAGATCGAGGGTCGGCTATCCGGGGAATCCTGGATAACGCAATTCGGATGTATTCAAGGACACGTAATGTAGGTCCCTTGTCCCTGGTCTCTAGTCCCTAGTCCGAAAAACCCTTGTAGCCGAGGCGGTGTGCCCCCACCTTCCTGTTTATGACCGACCAACCTCCAGAGGACACTTACATTCCAACAATGATTGATATTGTGCTGCCCCTGGAGCAATCGGAAGACATGGAGGAATGGAAATCCGTCGTTG
>JAUVDD010000130.1 GCA_030595525.1 Puniceicoccales bacterium | reverse complement strand
TCTTCTGAAGCTCCTTCATCAGGTTCGATTTGTTGTGCAATCTTCCAGCAGTATCCAGTAACAGGACGTCTGCCCCGCGGCTCTTTGCAGCGGCATAGGCATCAAAGGCCACTGCTGCTGCATCCGCGCCATGCTGACTTGCAATCAACTCAACATCCAAACGATCACACCATGACTTGATCTGCTCATTCGCAGCGGCACGGAAAGTATCACAGGCTCCGACAATTGTCTTTAATCCGTCCTGCTTGAATAAATGTGCTAATTTTGCCGCTGTCGTGGTTTTCCCACTACCATTGACCCCGATCAGGACAATAACTTCGGGAGTATGTTCAGATTCGGACAAACGCCCCTCCGACCCGGCGAGTGCGGTCTCCAAAACATGGGATCCTATGGCTGCTGCTTCCTGACCCTGTAAATCCTTGTTGTTTCGATAGGCCTCGCTGATGGCTTCCAAAACTTCCTCAGTGGTCTCAACTCCAAAGTCTGCAGTATATAGTGCTTCTTCCAGTTCATCCAGAGTGGAAGCATCTATCTTCTTGCCAGCAAACAGGCCACCGACTTTTCCAAACGCCCTGTAAAAGGTCGGGGTTGATCGCTTTAACCCCTCCTTGAATTTCGAGAAAAACGACTTCATTTGGATGCGCTGCGAAGAGGACGGTCCAAGGTCAGTTTGAACTGATCTAGAATTCCATTAATAAAGCGCTTGGCGTCGGGGATTGAAAATACCTTGGACATTTCGATTGCTTCATTAATCGAAACAATCGGTGGGATGTCCGTACGTTTCAACATCTCATAAATAGCAAGCCGAAGTATTGCCAGATCGATACGTGCTACGCGGTCAAAATCCCAATTGCGAAGATACTTCTTAATTTCAGTATCGATTTCCTCCAAATGGTGGATGGCTCCATGAATCATATCCTCCGCGAAAACATAATAATCACGCGGATGCTCCTCCTCCAATTCCTTGAAGAACATGTTCAAGGCACCGGGAAGGTCGTCAGTCTTGTTTATAGAATACTGATACAGGAACTGCATCGCAGCAATTCGGTTTTCACGTCGAGAGCTCATTTCGGCCAATCCTTGTCGTCTTCATCATCGATGTCGTCGTCCATCCAGTCCATGTCCTCGATCGCTGTTTCAATGTCGGCAACGATAATCCGCTTCATCAGTTCCTTGCTGAGTTGGGCCATTTCCAGTGCTGCATGCGCAAACTCTGTTCCGCGTTCAATTTCGCCGGTAATCCGATCCTCAGCCTGTTCGGAATTCCGGACGGTGATGATTCCATTAATAATGGGAACCTCAAACTGCATCGATGCCTGAAGAAGCGCATTGGCTGTAGCGTGCCCAATAATTTCATCGTGATTGGTATCGCCTTCAATAATCAGGCCCAAACCGATAATAACATCAAATTCGCCTGTTTTAGCAGCCATGGCAGCTGCATGTGGTATTTCGTTTGATCCGGGGACACGGAAGGTTTCAATATCGTCTACTGAAACCCCGCTGGCCGACAAGGTCTGTATCACGGATTCTACCAATGCATTGACCAGCAGGAAATTGTATCGAGCCGCGATGATTCCGATGGAAATTCCTTCTCCGTCAATCGCCAAACTCTCGGGTTTATCCTTACTCATGATGGGGCCAAACTGAAGAGGCTTGAGGACAAGTCAAGCGGGCAGTGTGCCCTAATTCTGCTGAATCACCGGTGAAACTTGGTCAGGTGAGTGGTCAGTAGCATTAAACTGAGAAACAACCCTGGAAGCACGACCAGCATGGGTGCCTGGAACAGGTAGGCCTGGTTTTGTTTTAAAATGGACCCCAGCTCCGCGAAGTCGGGATCCCCAATCAGGCCAAGGAAAGCGAGTCCACTCAATTCCAGTGCACTGATAGCAAAAAGCAACCGCCCAAGGGCAAAGAGATCCGGTTTAAGGTTCGGCCAGATAGCCCAACGAAACAGTCGCCAACCTTGCGATCCCAGAACCTCACTCGACTTAACGTACAATGCCCCTCGGACCCCGATCCAATAAACCCGTATTTGCCGAAACGCAAAAGCCATGTTCCCAAAACCGACCGCCAAAACCAATGCACCGGGCGATGGCCTGAGAAAAACCAACAATAACAATCCGATAAAAATGACTGGCAGAGCCACCCATAACCCGACGAGCATCCGTACCAGCTTGCCACACCAACTCGGTCCGCTCTGTTCAATGGCAACAAGTCCCGACGATAAAAACAGTGAAACTGCCAAACAGGCGATAGCTAGAATTGCGGTGTTTGCAGCTCCCCTCCACAGACGACTCAGAAAATCCCTGCCAAGGCCATCAATCCCGAGCCAATGGGAGATACTGGGGCCTTCGAGCGCCTCACTCCGGAAAGCCTGCGACATAGGATCGTGAGGTGTCAGGAAAAAACCTGCCAAAACCAGAACAAGTATAAGGATCGCCCATGCATCAAATATGCGAAGCTTGGAAAGTGTTCTCATTATTCACTCTCCTTTTTTGCCAGTTGATGATCCAGTCGGGTTGCCAAAAAGTCTGAAAAAGTCACTACAAACAGGGCCAGGACAACCACCAATAACAGGCCGTGCTGGATAACGAAAATATCCCGGTTAAGAACGCCATCCACCAGAAACCTTCCCATACCGGGCCAGGAATAAACTGTCTCCGTCAAGACTGCACCTCCTAGAAGCGCTCCAGCCTGGGTGCCAATTACAGTAACAACCGGTCCGCTAACCAGTCGAAGGACATGTTTTCCCCAGATTCTAAAAGGAGAAAACCCACGAGCCCTCAGTGCTGTTACCAATCGTTGCAGATAACTCTCGCCGAGTCGTGCCTCAAGTGTTCCAGAAACGACAGCAGCCGGGTATAATCCCAGCGTCACTACCGGTAGGAGCAAGTGTTTGATAGTAATCAACAGTGCCTCACCATCTCCAGATATTATGCTATCGATCAGAAAAAAACCGGTTCCTTTCGGACTCGCATAGGCAAAGTCGAAACGTCCCCCAACTGGAGTAATACCAAGCTGAACTGAAAATAAAAGTATCAGCAGTAATCCTATCCAGAAAATGGGTACAGTCAGACCAAGAGCACCTAATCCACGGACAGGTTGTAGCAACCATCGCCATCCGGTCCCATGGGCAACGAGAACTAGAGTCACGCCGAAGGTCACTCCAAAGCACACTCCCAGGATCGCCAATTCAAGTGTGGCTGGGAGAAACCTGCTGATTTCATCCCTGACGGATCGGCCGCTTATTAAACTTTTACCCCATTCCAATGTCACAAAATCCCGAACGCCTGTGACATAGCGGATGGGCAGCGGATCATTCAGTCCCAGTGTGTCTCTAATCTCCTCGATTCGTGCAGGATCAGGATTTTTAACACGCAGACTGACGGGATCCTCCGGCATGGCTTCAATCGCCAGGAAAATTCCAAGACTGGCTATCAGGAATATTAGGATAAATCGCCTCAGTTCTCCCAACAAAAATCTCCATAAGGGGGATTTTTTATGTAATGAAGAATCTGATACGGTTTTCGCCACAATTCCCTAATTTGCTTGTTCTTCGGCTTCCCAATAAACCGGTCCGAAAAAGTGGTTGCCGGTAGGGGAAAGCAAATAGCCACGAATCCGTTTGTCCAAAACCGTGATCTGGTTCCCCTGAACGAGAGGAATTAACGGCAAATCGCGGGCCCACACTTCCAAGGCCTGTTTATATATTTGTTTCCTTTTTTCCAGATCAGGAACGGCTAGTGCCGCATCCAATAATGCATCCATTTCCCCGTTCTTATAAAAGGAAATGTTTGTTGCAGATCCATGTATGGCCGCACGGCTATGAAAGAAAGTGGAAAGGAAATTATCCGGATCGGGTGTATCGGCCATCCATCCAAGGAGCCCTAAATCAAATTCCCCTCTCCTGGTGGTGTGCAGATGGCTTTTAAATTCCCTATTGATGATTTCCACCTTCAATCCGATCGCCTCAAGATCGTTTCGGATTAATGAAGCTACCCTTGAAGGATCGGGGAAATACGTCCTTGGCTGCCCAAATGTTGCTAACTGAATCGCTTTCCTTGTCCACTCAGGATGCTCTTCCACCATTGCTTTGGCAGCCACCATATCGTGCCGAATGGGACCTTCATCGTCTGGGATGCCTAGAAAACTCGATGGTGCCGGATATGCTGCCACAGAACCATAGCCATCAAGAGCCAGGTCAACCAGATTCTCCCGGTCAATGGCCATTGAGATGGCCTTTCTTAACTCCAGGTCCTGCATCCGTTCCGACAATAAACTAAAAGCCAAATAACCCACATTCATGCCAGGAGCCTGATGAATCTCAAACCGTGGATCATCTTTCAAATCACTTAACTCCGATGGTTGAATCCCATCTAATCCATGGATCTTACCCGCAAGTAGCTCGGATAGCCGAGAGGTGTTCAATGGAATTGAACGCATGACCAACCGATCAAATCCAGCTTGTGGTTCTCGCCAGTAATCCGGATTTCTCTCCATCAATACCGCCTCGTTTGAACGCCATTCGACAAACCTGTAAGGCCCCGTACCAACCGGATTAAAAGGCATTTGATCTCCATACTTGTTAAAGGATTCCGGACTGACCAACCAGACCGGAAAACTGGCCAACGATGTCAGGAGAGCTGCGTTGGGTCGGCTCAATTGAAGACGCAACGTCATCGAATCGACAATTTCCACCCGTTGAATGTCTGCATATAAATTCTGCCAATACTGGAAACTGGCGGTAGGAAAATGAGCCGGATGCTCTGGATTCATTTGCCGATCAAAGCTAAACCGTGCGGCCTCGGCGTTTAAAGGAGTTCCATCATGGAAGAGAACTCCTTCACGGATTTTAAAAGTATACTGCAATCCGTCGTTTGAGATTTCATAGCTGGCAGCCAAATGTGGCTCAACATCCAGAGTTCCCGGTACAAATCCAACAAGCCCCTCAAACATCTGGGCCATTGTATTCACCGATTCCCCATCATCCACATCGGCAGGATCCAGTTTTTGGGCATCTGCTCCACGAGCAAAAATAAAGGCGGAAGGTATTCGGTTTTCTAGTTTATCCGAGGCACCCCCACATCCAATTAGTAAGAAACCTGTTACAACAAGTAACAGCAGCCCAACAGTATATCGAGTACTAGATCGCATGAAATTGATCTACAGCACCGCGTTGGCATGGCAAGGCTGAAGCCCGGCTAAAGCCGGTACTCCAACGGAGACAGTACTAAGCCCGGCTAAAGCCTAAACTCCAACAGACCAGCATCAAACTAACCTTGTTGGAGTCCCGCCTTCAGGCGGTCTTCCACCGGAGCCTAAGCATTCAAATCATATGGAGGGAGAGTCCGCTCAACACGTTGTCCACCCAACCTAACAAATTTGGGCAATCCATTCTCATGCGGAACCACTACTTCGCCTTGGATCAGCGGAGAGGCGTATTTGACAAATTG
>JAUVDD010000066.1 GCA_030595525.1 Puniceicoccales bacterium | reverse complement strand
TGTTGAAATTGCCCATGTCGGAGATTCTGCAGCCTATCTGGTGGAAAAAGGACAAGTAACAACTATTACAAAGGAACACACTGTAGCCGCCCAGATGGCCGAAGACATATGGGAGGATGCATCCGATGCCATTCCCCTTTCGGCCCACCACACACTCACACAGTGCATCGGCCAGGATCTATACATTGATCCGCAAGTAGTGAAAATTCCCATACAAACAGGATCACGCTTTTTCTTCCTTACCGACGGAGTAACAAAACCGATTGACGACGGTAAACTCAAATCGTTCCTGCTGGATGCAGGTAGCCTGAGCAAAATCGGGCAATCCCTTTCGTTTAGGATCGAGGCCGCCGGTGCACCTGACAATTATACCATTGTGGGTATTGAGTTTTCCTGAAAAACACCGTTTCCAAATTAATTTGGATCCTCCTGTAAGTTGATCAAGTCGCCAAGATCATCGAACTCTTTGAAGAGGTCGGAGGGCACATCCATATCCGATAATAAGTCGTCAAAAAGCCTGCCCTTGGCCTTCTTCAGCCTGTCAATTCGATCTTCGATCGTACCCTTGGTTACCATCCGGTAAACAATGACCCGCTGTCGTTGTCCAATCCTGTGGACCCGGTCAATTGCCTGTGCTTCCACAGCAGGATTCCACCATGGATCCAGAAGAAACACGTAATCGGCTACCTGAAGGTTTAATCCAGTTCCTCCTGCTTTCAAACTGATAAAGAACACGGCTGCTCCGTCAGCTTCCCTGAATTGTTGAACCGGGCGCTCCCGGTCAAGGGTTGCTCCTGTCAGTTCAAATTGTGGAATATCTGGAAAAGCCGTTTTGACTGATGTCTTGGCCCGTCTCAGGAATTGCACAAACTGGCTAAAAATAACCACTTTCGAACCACCAATAAAGGCCTCCTCAAGTCTTGGGATCAGACTCTGCAGTTTACCACTGTGGTCTACTGAGGAAACTTCACCTGGAAGGAGTGCCGGATCACAACAGGCCTGCCTCAAACGCGTCAGCAAACTGAACAGGTGCATACGTTTCTGACCCATATTATCCCTCAAACTTCCTTTGAATTGGCCAGTCGCACCAGCGGTCAATTCTTCATAGCGGCGTTTCTGATAAGGTGTAATCGGGCAGATCAAGTCGATTTCAACCTTCTCCGGAAGATCCTTGGCCACCGCAAATTTGGTCCTCCTTAGAATAAACGGAGAAATTTGCTGCCTCAGTTGTTTGATAAATTCCGGAGACTCCTTGATTTGTTCTTCAAAATGTCGGCGGGTTCCAAGAAATCCTGGCATCAGGAATCGGAACAAGGTCCATAAATCCAGTGGGCGATTTTCCATGGGAGTACCTGTCATGGCTATCCGGAAATGACTTTTAATGGCCAGGCAAGCATGCGTTACCTTGGCATCTGGATTCTTGATACTTTGTGCCTCATCGAGAATGGCGTAGTCGAATTGGACACTTTCGAGCAGATGTTTGTTCCTCCGCAACTGGGTATAACTGGCCAGCCAAAAGGCCGGATCCTTGTCATTCGGATGGTCCGTTTTGGACAAGATCCGTACCGGCGTATTCGGGAAATACCCTCCAATTTCCGCTTTCCAAACGGGTACCACACTGGCTGGGCATACCACTAGAATTGGTTTTTTTCCCAAGGCTTTTCTTACGGAAAGGAAATTCAATACCTGCAAGGTTTTTCCTAATCCCATTTCATCCGCCAGCAGTCCGGGACATCCGAATGATTCCAGATGGGCAAGCCATTCTACCCCATCCTTCTGGTAATTCCGCAGATACTTCGGTAACTTGAGGTCCTTGCGGGCATCAGGTTTGCTTTCGATCCCGGATCGCCAACTCTCCAATTCCGAAGATAATTTCAGGTTAACATTCGGATCACGGGCAAAATTGTAGAGCAAGTATTTTGGCAACACACCCTCTCCTTCCGCCGGCAAGAGGGATTTCCATTCATGGACCGATCCAATTGCCTTCGGATCCACTTGGTAAATGCCTTCTCCCGGGAGGAAATGGGTATGTCCTGGCGTCTTGAAGAGGCGATTCCTAAGCTCATCCGGCACGATGGAGCCACCGATTCCAAAGTCGAATTTGTAGTGCCCCATGACACCCTTCGAAGCCACATCGATCACTGGCCGAACCAGTTTGAGTCCGCTTCGCCAACTGGCCAGCTGTGGTTCTTCCTCAACATGATAGCGTCCCTTCCACTCTTTCAGTTCTCTCCGGAAGAACCGTTCGATGACGCTCACGTCCTGCATCCGATAGGTACCCTCCCTGTCTCCGGGTCGAAATCCGCATCGATGAGCACGGGCCGTGTATCCGATTAGTTGCTCACGCTCCCATCTGGTCAGCTCTCTCAGTGAAAACTGGGCCCAATCGGTTTCACTGTGTTGGAATTTCCACCCAGCCACCATCCAGAGACCATCCTTCTTTGCCAGCAAGCGGATCCTCAGCCGCCGCCCTTCCCTTGGAGTAGCTTGATAAACGGGTACCTGGAGTTCCTCTGCGGGGTCTCCGACCCTTTTATTTGATGGGTTTTCCTCCATCACCGGAGGCAACTCATCAGCAACAAACTCTTCTACTTCATACATTCCAGCCACAGCAAGGCCGTTGCCCGGTGCCTCATCAGGATGCGACTCCCGGAATTGTGGCCGCCTCCCGTCCCAATCCACGATCACATAAAGCGGCTCTTTGCCTTTCTTGAAATGTATAATCGCGCTCGTATCCAGCAGTTCCGTTGAACGAATCTCCGCATACCGGTAATACTGGCGGCCCCAGCGTAATTCCTCATGCGTGAAATAGCATTCCCAATCCCGGTTCAATCGGTCGAACCAGAGTTCGATCGACTGGCAAGTGTAACTGCGTTGAGGTGTTCTATGGGTCATTCGAATTTAAACAAACCTCCATTTACTCAATTCATGGGCACCGGATCAAGCCTTGAACCTTATTCTTGCTTACAGACAGCCAAATATTTTTCATTGGGACCATGGAGAAAACCGAAAACCGCATAATTATCGAGAGAAGGATCGCATTTTCTCAGACCGACGCAGCAGGATTGATTCATTTCACCACCTATTTCACCCTGATGGAGGAAGCAGAGGCCGAATTGTTCAGGAATCTGGGAATTCCACTGCTGAAAAACAAACCGGGTATTATCTCCGGATTTCCACGAGTCGATTGCCAATGCAAATTCAGGAAACCAGTCCGTTTTGATGATCTGGTACGAGTTGAGTTGGGCATTACGGAAATCGGGGTAAACCGAATTCATTATGAAATCAGGTTTTATGCACCTTCAGGTGATCTCTGCGCAGAAGGAACCATGATTACTGCTTATGTATCCGGACAGCCGGATGGTTCATTGAAGGCCTCCAAATTGCCGGTTCAGATATGTGAAGCTCTAAATCTCTGGAAAAATCAAACATCCTGACGCAGAGACCTTGCTTTCTTCCGCGAGGTTGTCCTACATATCTTCAAGTGACCAAAGTGCGGTCACCAAACACATTCTATGGCTCCCTCGATCAAGATTACCAAAGATGAAATCAACGAGCTTCCACTAGTGGCCCACAACGGGCGCGTCTCACTCGTTGATTCAAATGAATTGCTGAATCAGGTCCTTCCCGACCTGGAGGCTGAAGAAGTGCTCGGTTTTGATACGGAATCGCGGCCGTCATTTAGGAAAGGTCAGAATTTCCCAGTCTCCCTGATTCAGTTAGGTGGCAAAAATTGTGTCTGGCTTTTCCAGATACATAAATTTGATGATCATGAACGCCTGTGGAAGCTTCTCGCTAATGGCGACATCATCAAGGCAGGTGTCGCAATTCAGGATGACATCAAGAAACTACAGGAACTACATGACTTCGAGCCAGCCGGATTCGTGGAAATTGCGACGCTGACCCAACAGGCGGGTATTCTAAACACCGGCCTCCGAAGTTTGTCGGGCCTACTCTTAAATGCCCGCATTTCCAAACGGTCGCAGGTTTCCAATTGGGCCAGACCAACCCTGACGGATGCCCAAATTCAATATGCTTGTACCGATGCGTGGATGAGTCGCCGGATCTATATGCATATGCTCGATTTACGTGCCCGTGCTAACGGGAACAGTCCACAACAAGTTGCTTCCCAGTAAAATCTGAAATGCTGTACTTGGTGGCGGTTTCCCTGTTATGGGGTTTTTCTTTCGGTCTGGTTAAGGCCGAATTTGGAACTCTGAGCGGATCAACCCTCGCAATGCTGCGATTACTTATCGCTCTTCCATGCTTTCTGCCATTTCTGAAACCTGCCTACCGCCGCATTAATAAATTCAACCTGAAATTGCTATGTATCGGAGCCATCCAATACGGGTTGATGTACATTACTTTATTTTCCTCATTCAAGTATTTATCCGGGTATGAGGTGGCATTGCTGACAATATTTACCCCATTGTACGTTGTGCTGGCAGACAGCTTACTGGCAGGAAAGAGACCACCTTACTGGTTCTGGATGACTTCCGGGTTCGCAGTAGCAGGTGCACTCTGGATCTTTGCGCCACAGACTATTCCTCAGAAAGTTCCCGGAATCCTATTGATGCAAATTGCGAATATCTGTTTTGCCGTGGGACAAATTGGCTGGAGAAATGTTCGTAAGGCAAATCCCGGAATGAGGGATCTCGACAGTTTCGCCCTACTTTACCTCGGGGCGGTGATTGTCACCCTTCCATTTGCGCTGCCACATAATCCAATTGCTGAGATTGGCCAATTGGATGGTTCCCAGTGGATCGCCTTGCTCTATCTGGGCAGCATTGCTTCAGGACTCGGTTTTTTCCTTTGGAATGCGGGAGCAGTTCGGGTAAACCCAGCCAGTCTGGCAGTCTTCAATAACCTGAAGATCCCCATCGCCACGGTAATATCCATATTCATCTTCAAGGAAACCGCTTCGATGGAACGCTTGCTTCCGGGATTATTAATTCTGTTGGGATCCCTGATCTGGGCGGAGTTGGCGTACAAGAAGTGGATTACCAATCGCGCTTAAGGGTAAGAAATACCTCTCGGCCAGGTCCGGGCGTTCCTGGAAGTGTCTGAAAATCCTCGTCTGTGAGATTTGTTCCTCGCAAGACAACATCCCAATCACTTCCCAAGGCAGAAATCCAGATAATCTCGGCGTGAAACCGGAATGCTTCATCACCACCCTGACGAAGAGCGTTATCCGGATGGTCCCTTACCTCACCTTCCATACGAAGGAAAACCGTCTCTGCCAATTGCTGTTCCCATGTCGCCAATAAACGGTGGCGGGCATAGTTTAATGCATAGAAACTGGCATCAATACCGGATTCAAAATACGATTCATCCTTATTGAGCCAAATGTAACCAATTTCAATGGCAGTCATTCCAGATTCCCACCGAAACCAGCTTTCTAATCCATTGACGTCGATATCCACCGGTGCAGCCTGCCGAGCAGTCGGGGTACTTGAATCATAGACCCAGTCAATTAAACCTTCGTCGAACCGATGAAACAGAACAACCTTTCCACTCAATGATTTGGACTGGAAGGAATATCCTGCTTCCACAATGGAGGCTCTTTCCCGGCCCAGGTCCTTGTTCCCACCAAATAAGCCACTTGGAGAAGAATTGAGAACCGTATATCCGGGAACCTGGCTGGATTCCGCATATTCAAGATAAGCAGTCCAACTGGTTTCATCACTTACGCCGGTTGCCTTCAGTCCTGCCAGAGGTAATCCAACCGTGGAATCCTGATCACTGGTATCCATGGCTGCTCCACCGTAAATCAACCATTCACCCCATTCGGTATCGAGCCGATGCTGGGCTAACAAAGATGCTTCACCATAATCTCGATCGCTAAAGTTACCGTTTACGAGACTCGTACTCCGCTGAATTCGATCAGTTACCCATGACCATCGATATATCAGATCCGTCTTGTTAAATCCGAATTTGCCGTCGCCCTGAACACTGAAAACCTCGGTCTTGTGTTCGAAAAAATTGTTGGGTGCCTCCCGCTTGAATTCATAATCATCGTCGACCTGTCTCCAGTATCCACCCATCCGGTGCTCGGATCTGCTCCCATCATCCAGCCACTCAAGTTGCCAGCCAAGGAGGCTGACTGAGTATTCGTCCGTCTCATTCAGGGCAAATCCCGTATACATGCCTGGCCATCCATAATATTTCTCAAGATAACCACCGAACAGCCTGAGCTTGACTCTGCCTAAACCGTATTCAACTCGTCCACTGACCCGGCTCAGATCAAAGTCTCCGTTATCGATGCTGCCGTCACCTGACTCATGCATCACCGCTACTTCATATCCTCCATTCCCAACAGCACCTCCACTGCGGATACCGCCTCCAAAGTATTCATCAGTTCCAGCCCGCGCATAAAGACTCCCACCTTCGATTATCGGTGCCCATTGCCAGTTAATGGTTCCCGCAGTGGAATTGAAACCGTGTACGCCGTTTTCAACACCGGTTAACAGGTAGGCACCTCCAAAAAAGGATGGATCCAGTGGAATTTCAGAAAAGTAATGTCCTGTTTGTGGATCAAACAGAGCCAGACCACCGATCATCAGGCCTGTGCCCTCAAAGATCCCTCCCCGAATGGAAATATCTGTTTGATACTTTTCCCCTCCACGACTCTGCAGGTCCACTCGTGCCTCCCGGGCCATCCGATCGCTCAGCTGTGCCGCGGGTGCTCCTAGTGGCAACTGTGATCCTGCATATACAGTGAATGCATTCAGGTCGACCACTTCACTGGTTTCTACCTGTCCAATCGATTGGATTAACGGCGATAAGAAAACCGTTGTAAGCAAAATTGCCCCTGTTCTCGATTTTTGCATGACTCTTGTCCTGCAAAGATAAGATAAGAATGCAATTGTTAAGTTAGGAAATATTCTAAGTTAACAATTCAATCTAATGACGCGCAATCTTCATTTCCCTTCGCAGATAAGTGGGGATATCCAAATCGATTCCCTCATACAAGTTGCGTTGGGTTCGCTCAAAGAGGCCTCGATTTTCATTCTGGATCGGAAAAGCAAACTCATCCTGTTCCCTCTTGGCGGGTGTGTTGGTTTTACCAAAATCAAAAGACTCTGCTGGTTTTAACAGTGGAGCGATCGGTTCATTGGGAGGTATGCTGGCAGATCGAACTGGAGCATAACCCTTCGTAATACCAGTCCCACGAACAGTTCCCATCACCGTAATGCGCAACTGATTATAAAAACTTCCATCAATGGATGCGCCCATAATCACTGAATTCCGACAACCAAACTTTTCATTTATAACATCCATGGCCTTGTTAATTGTGGCCATTGTCATATCCGGTCCGCCGGTCAGGTTCAGGATCAATTGATCCGTGTCCCTAATAAATCCAGCCTCTGCCAAGTTTAGCAGAGGGCATTGTTCCAGATCCTGTAGAGCTAATTGAAGGGAATTTTCACCTTTGCCATAACCCGTTCCAAATATCGTTTTTCCTCCCGGCTCGGCCAGTGCGGTTTGCAGTGCAGAGAAATCCACATTGATCAATCCGGTATTGAAAAGCATCGACCAGATGGAATGAACACCAAGTTTGATCCACTTGTCTGCCATCGCGAAGGCTTCCATCAATGTCGTCGATTCATCAACTTGCTCAAAAATCACATCGTTTGGTAAAGAGATAACCGCATGACAATGCCTGCGCATTCTCTCGAGCGCTTTTTGCGCCCGTTCCGAACGACTCTTCCCCTCTCTTTTAAAGGGTAATGCGGTAAATGCTATGACCAGGGCTCCTTCGTTTTTCGCCAGCTCGGCGATAACTGGAGCAGCTCCGCTCCCTGTTCCTCCACCCAGTCCGGCTATCAGAAATACCAAATCCACTCCGCGAATGATTTCTCTGAGCGCATTGCCATCCGCTTCTGCAGCCAACTGCCC
>JAUVDD010000287.1 GCA_030595525.1 Puniceicoccales bacterium | reverse complement strand
TGTGCAAACGTACAGGTTAGCATCAGGAAAAATGTGCTCTTCAGAATAGTCATAAAATTGTACATGGCTGAGTACATCCAATCCATAGCACCAGTTAGGTCCAACTCTAAACCCATCACATGACTAAAATAACATTCGGGTCGGACCAACCTAGTACCCTCATATACAACCGGTTAACTGGAATTTTTCTGTTCAGCTAGCCACTAAACATATTTTTCTTACCGGTTTTGTACGGCTTGAAATCTTTAAACACGGGATTTCAGCAATTTTTTTGTCCAAAACCATTTTGATCTCTCGATCCAAGAACAAACTCATCTTTAGCAATACCTTCGGGCGATCTAACCTTAATAATCCACAAGTATCTCTTACCACGAGCCGCATTCAAACCATTCCACGCTTCCCTATCATCCCCGTAATCCGCAGGATTTGCTTGTTTATACACTTAACCTCGCATAGGAATACGATGATGAACCGTGTGGAAGAATTGCACGTGCTTAGTACCAAAAACGAACAACGATGCTAACTTTAGCCAAACCACTGTTTCTCTATTCGTTAATCCTACTCCTTTCGCAGGTTTTGTATGCCAATCCCATACGGCCACTTGCACAGGATCATGTGGTGGTTGGGAAATCTCCCGATTCACAAAATAAGCCCTATTACACACCAAGCATTATCAGCTTGGGCTCCGGGCGTTTGCTTGCCGCATTTGAAATTGGTGGAGATCAGCGATCGGAAGGCGGTGATTGGGCCTTTATTTCATCTTCTAAAGATGGAGGTAGGACTTGGGAAACAAGGGGAAGCGCCCAAATCACCCATGGTCGCCTTTTTCAATCTGGTGAAGCCATATACTATCTCGGACAATCCGCAAAGTTGTTGGGTAGCAAACCGCAGGACCGTTCAGGAGATTTGCGTATTATTAAATCACTTGATCAGGGTCAGACGTGGAGTGATCCAGTTGATTTGACAGAGGGAATGATGTGGCATCAAAGCGCATGCAATGTCTGGCATGCGAACGGTAATGTTTATCTGGTTATGGAGCGCCGTGTCTCGACAAATATTAAAGGATGGTACGTGGGTGAACTGGCACCCATCCTTATGCGGGCTCCGAAAAATTCTGATCTGACAAATAAGGAGAACTGGACTTTCGCCAGTGAGCTTTCCTTCGGCGAAGTGATTCCAGGATTCAAGGAGAATGACATGTCTTTGGGATTGATGGGGATTCCCTTCTATGAACAGAGCTATCCCAATTACACGACTGTTGCACCAGACCGCCATTTCAGTGCCATGGGATGGCTCGAGACAAATGTTGTCCAGATCATGGATCCTGATCACTACTGGTATGATCCCACCGGGCACAGCTTCCACTTGTTCATGCGCGCCAATACAGGACGAACCAGCTATGCCGCCATGGCCAAAGTTGTTGAGAATTCCGACGGGACAATGACAACGTTACTCGAGAAGGCCCCCTCCGGTCATGAAATCCTCTATCTCCCCTTCCCCGGCGGGCAAATGCGCTTCCATGTCCTTTACGATACTAAAACCGAACTCTACTGGCTACTTGGATCTCAGGCAACAGATTCAATGACCCGGGCGGAGCGCTTACCAGACGATCGATATGGAATTCCCGATAACGAGCGGCACCGGATGGTCCTTCACTTTTCGCGCAACATGGTCGACTGGTGCTTTGCGGGCGTCATAGCCATCGGTCCTACCTACAAGCAAAGCCGCCATTATGCCAGTATGGATATTGACGGTGATGATCTGGTCATCCTTTCCCGTAGTGGAGACAGTACAGCCAAAAGTGCCCATGACGGGAATATGATTACATTCCACCGCGTTAGGAAATTCCGGGAGTTGGTTTATTGATACCGGAAGCGATTCATCACTCAATCTCCGTTCTCAGGATGTTTTGTTGAGAATGTTAATTTCAAGAGGCTTTAGCGTATCGAGATGAATATCCCGCTGTGGGAAAGCTATGCAAATATCGGCTTCACGGAATAATTCATCAATACGGAAGCGAAGTTCCGAATTGATGCGATTAATGTCCAAAGGGCTTTTGACTCTCGCCCAATAATAGAGTCGAAAACCAAGGGAGTTATCACCAAAGTCTTCAAAGAGGATGAAAGGTTTCGGAGATTCATGAATCTTTTCATTATGTTGAGCGGCTTTAAACATCAGGTCATGAGTCATTTTCGTATCCGACCCATAGGCGACCCCAACAAGAACTTCCCCCCGGATATCGCTGTCCGACAAGGTCCAATTAATGACTTCCTGCTCCAGAAAATGACTATTGGGAATCAGGACATCCACCCCGTTACCCCTGCGGACTCGCGTGCAACGGTTACCGATACCCTCCACTCGACCCTCATCGCCACCGATAAAGACAATGTCTCCTATCCGGATCGGCTTTTCTATCATCAGGATAATACCGGAAATGAGGTTATTGAATAGGTTTTGCATTCCAAAACCAACCCCAATGGCCACCGCACCTCCAAGGACTGTGAATATGGTTATGGGGATTCCAGCGATCGGCAGGGCCACCAAAACGATTATCACTACGAACACCATATGAAACAGACGCTGAAGCGCGTGCGTTGTATTAGCATTCAGCTTCCCCAAGCTTGTCAGACGCCGACCAATTTTGCGGGACATCCACTTGCTGATGATAAACCCGACAAATAGAACCAAAAGGGCAATGAGTACCTGATTGAATTCTATAATATTATCTCCGGTCTTAAATAGCTCGAAGTGCCAAAGAGTGACTAAAACTTCCCGGATTTTATCCAGGACTTCATGGGTGGATTCGGAAAACATAGTGACACCATATATTCCGGATGACCACTTTGGCTACCAGAAAATACTGCCCAATCGGTTGTGTCTTACCAAGGATTCGGACTCGTGGAGACGGATCAGGACGAGGATCACTCTCGACCAGTCACCACATTAGCTCCACTGCCATTTACAAATGTGCTTAATCGCTTCGAGGTGGAGTTAGCAAATAACTCTGAAACGGTTACAGCCTTGAGGTTTTTTGAGTCAATCGCCTTTAGCAAGTGATTCAGAGAATCCAGATTTAGTACTTCGAAGATCGACCCGGGGATTAACTTCACTTCTCCCGCACTATACGGTGTGGCTTCCAATGCAGTCAGTCCGAGATAATTCAACACCATCCAGGTATAGTCGTCATACTGGTAACCGGGAGTGCGAAACATCCGAGGTGATTGAATTGTACGCAGTTGTTTCTGGACGGCATCCACTTCATTGCGAACAAGTCGAGCATTGGCCAATCCGATAATAGGCTGATCACTTTTCGAAGCATT
>JAUVDD010000381.1 GCA_030595525.1 Puniceicoccales bacterium | reverse complement strand
TTGGAATTGATTTCCGGGGGAGTGCATGTGACCCTGATTAAAGGAATACATTTTCAAAGATGGTAGGGCTGTTTCGACGAAACAGCCGAGCTGGAGAATTTGTCGGCGGTTTCATCGAAACCGCCCTACCTCAATCCCGCCTGTATTTGTCTATGAACCATTTTTGTTAGATTCCCCAATCTATCGATACCATCCCTTAACCAAGTGCCATTCAGACTAGTGACATCTGATGCTGCAGAACGGAATACAGGATCGGGTCGTTGTCGATTTGCGCAAAGGAAAAAACAGTATTCGTCTCGATGGAGGTGGACGTTTCTACGTGGATCACCTGAACGTCATTCCCCTCTTCGAATAGAAACCCTATTCATTACGGAAGCCTATTTCTTCACTAAGGTAAAATAGGGCAGACGCTCTAAAGGCACATTTATCCGTATCGATTGCCCTCCCTGATAAACCTTTCCGTCATCTGCTTTCCATTCCCCATCAGGCAAAACGACGGATCTAGTGCGTGCTCCTTGTTCCACTACAGGGGCTACAATAATATCATTCCCCAGGACAAACTGGTCCTTGATCGATTCATAACTCCCATCCGGGAAGGCAAATGTCATGGGCTTGACGATAGGCTCACCACTCCGGGATGCCTGTCTGGCGAGTTTGAGGATTTCGCCCCCCATCTTCTGGTGAAGTTTGGCCATATCCAGACAGATTTGGTTATTCTCCTCCGATAGGATACGCCAGGGTGCGACGGAGAACTGCATCATCGGCATCAATGCATGCACCTGTGCGGACCGGACGACCAGCTCCTCATCCATGGTGGCTGAATTCAGGAAGGAACGGTATTCCCCTCCCCCAATCATGTCCGGACAAGTGTAGGCATATCCCATCACGCTCTGTGACATCAGGTCTGGAATCAGCTTGGCAATATCCTCCCAACGATGGCCCTTGTCGCGGAGACGTTGGGCAATAGGAAGACCGGCCATTTTCCATGAGGCGCGATATTCGTTCAAGGGATAGTGCAGGCCAAGCTCCGCGAAATAGGTCGTATGGTCATTGGGAATATCATCAGAGTTGAAGGATACGATACCGTTGGTGTAGAACCTCGCGTCACCTGCATCGAACTTAAAGCCATCTACTCCGTATTCCTCCACCAGGTAATCCAAGCGCGACTGAAACCACTTCTGCGTCTTGGGGTTGCTCAGGTCGAGGCAGGCACTGGCGCCATTCCACCAGCGAATGACGGCCGCCTTGTTCTTCGTGTTCGCCCATAGGATGTCCTGTGTCTTTTGTGGGTCCAGAAGGAGCATTCCTTCCGCTGCCAAATAGCGGAAGTCAGCAGAATCCGCACTGACAAATGGACACATCCAGAGCATGACCTGAAAACCCATGTTGTGGAGCTTCTTCATCATCCCTTTCGGATCCTTGAACCGGCGGGGAGAAAATTCCCAGGTGCCATAATCCTCCTGCCAGTTGTCATCAATCATCAGGACACCCGGTGGATAGCCATTATCAATAATCGCCTGAGCATACTCCAGAATATCCTCTTCGTTCTGGTCGTACATCAGTTCGATCCAGGTATTGTATTGCGGCTGCGTGAACAGCAGCTTCTCAGGGATACGCCCGTCCGAAGGAAAGTATGTTTTCGATACGTAGCGGTAGACATCTTTCAGGTTATTGCCTTTTCGGCCCGACTCTATGTCACCCGACCGCGTGCTCACCGTGATTGTGCCCTTATCAAAAACATATTTGATCGGCTGTTCGCTCCATACGTAACGGCCTTTACTGGACAAAAGAAGGGGTTGAGCCTGGTTTCCCTTGTTGTCTCCAAAGAGGTCGTGTGAAGCTGAACTGCTGACATCATAGGGAGTTTGATGCCCCACCGAACTCAGCCCGCCCCACCAGAACTCGCCCTCCTGTATCGTTAGCTTCAACTCATCGCCATTTGCAACAAGCTGGAGGACTGGTATTAGAGCAACTATTAGAATATGTTTCGCGTACATGTTATTTGGATTTAGAATTAAATTCAGGATATTTCTCAATCACTTTTAAAGCATCGGAAAAAACAAAATCATTGGGATCTCCCGGGTACCTGTTCTTTCCCATTCGGTATGTCTTGTAGGTCCAGAATATGTAGTTCAGGTGTAGCTTGTCCCGGCCGTGAAGGAAGATCTCTTCCATTGGCATATATCCATCGGGATGAATCGGGACTTCACCTGTATGGAAACGGCGTTTTGTATTATTATTATCATCCAGTTGGTGATGCCTATAAGAGTCATTCTGAGCCGAGCAGAACAAAGCCATCTTCTCCTTGAAGTTGGAATGCAAGTCCTCGATCCGTTTGAGCGATGTCCGATAAGGAAGAATATCCGGCCCGCCCATGACCACATCATAGGGAGCTACGGCTTCCGCAATATCATAGAGGTAGTCGTTGTTTTTCGGGATAAAATTCATGTACCAGAAGATCCGTGAAGTCGGAAAGGCCTCTGCAGAACCCTTCAACAATTTGATTAAACCATCTCGCAATAGTTCCGGTGTGTAGCCAAGCGAATCCAATTGATCATGAGGGACACTTGGTGCGGATTCCTGATAAGCCAGGCCTTCAAAATTTGGATTCGAATCAAACTGCTCGGACAATTCCTCACACAACTTAATCTGCCTCTCGATTACATCGGGATGCCATTTCAAGGTCGTGATACCCTTCACATGGTTGATCACCGTCGTGTGGCGCATGTAATCCGGAGTAGGGAAATCCGAATTGGGAGAAAATGTCTTGTCGGTGAAAAAAACTACCAGGCGCTTATTGAT
>JAUVDD010000416.1 GCA_030595525.1 Puniceicoccales bacterium | reverse complement strand
ACATTCAGTGAATTTGGTGCTTTCCAGGGTGATCCTCCAAAGGCCATTGGCGGGGGTATGATTAATCGGAAAAGACAGGATTACAATGATGTGGGCTGGGGGATTCATGATGGGAATTATCAGCGATTCCTGACGCAGATTGATCCTGAATCAACCAGTATCGGTTGGTGGCACAAGGGTCCGGAAAAAAGCATATATTCACGCTTTGCCCGATCCACCGATGTCAAGAATGGAAAGAAGGCTTTCTATTTTGACCTGGATGATGGGTTCCTTGCTAAGCACGAATCCGTTGAGGTAAGGGTCGTCTGGCTCGACGAGGGAAAGACTGAATGGAAACTTTGCTACAATGCTATCGGGAATCCTGAAAAGTCCGCATTTGTCGTTAAAAACGCAAACTCCGGTAAATGGAAAGAGAAGACATTCATCCTTCATGATTTCCAGCCTGACAACAATGGACCCAACGGCTCAGATCTTACTTTTGAATGTAAGAATAATATGGACCTTGTTCTTCACCTGGTGGAAGTCACCAAGATATAGGATTTTAATTACCTATTAATGGCGATTCTTTGAAAATCGGAATTATTGAAGGCGAACCCTGGCAGGCCGGGCGTAGCCCGCAGGCTTTCAACCCGAATTGGGCTATGCATTAAAGGTGAGTCTGTAGAAGTCAGATCAGTCCGGTAATAATCCCATCGGCGTTGATATCCATGTTAAGCGCAGCCGGTTTTTTGGGCAAACCAGGCATGCGAAGAATGTTTCCGGTGATCGGGATCAGGAAGCCGGCACCGGAGGCAATTTCAATGTCACTGACGGCCAATTCGAAGCCCTCGGGACGTCCGATCAGTTTTGGATTATCGGAGAATGAGTATTGAGTCTTGGCGATGCAGATTGGCAAGTGATCCAGGCCAAGCCTGTTTATCATGCGCATGCGACTGTGAGCCTTTGGTGTGAGAACCACTGAACCGGCGCCATAAATCTTTTTCGCCACGGCATTGATCTTATCCTCCACACCGGTGTTCCAGTCGTAGGTTGGGGTGAAGTCGCAATCGAATTTGTCAGCTGTATCGGCGACGATCTCAGCTAGCGCGGCCGCTCCTTCACCACCTTCTGTCCAAGCGTTGTTGACCTCCGACAGAACACCCTTTTCCTGGCAGAGTTGTCTGACAGCATCGATCTCCTCATCTGTATCAGATGTAAAGCGGTTGATTGCAACCACTGATGGTACCCCAAATTGAGCAATGTTTTCAATATGACGCTCAAGGTTAACGAAGCCCTTTTGAACTGCCGCAACGTTGGCTGTACCCAACTCCGTTAAAGGAATGCCACCGTGGTACTTGAGTGCCCGCACAGTGGCGACAATGACAACCGCACGTGGTTTGAAATTTCCGTAACGGCATTTTATGTTGAAAAATTTCTCTGCACCCAGATCCGCTCCGAAACCAGCCTCGGTGACAACATAGTCCCCAAGTGAAAGCCCCAACCGGGTAGCGAGGACAGAGTTTGTTCCCTGGGCGATGTTGGCGAAGGGGCCGCCATGAATGACCGCGGGATTTTTCTCCAATGTCTGCACAAGGTTGGGCATGATCGCTTCTTTCAGAATCACTGCCATTGCCCCGTTGGCACTTATGTCGCGAGCGTGAATGGGGTCACCGCTGAAACTCTGGCCGATGTAGATGTCCCCGAGTTTCTTCTTCAGTTCAATTAGGTTATTTGAGAGGCAAAGGATAGCCATGACCTCAGATGCCGCCGTGATGTTGAATCCAGTCTCTCGCGGCACGCCGCCAGTTTTTCCTCCCAGACCGGTGATGATCTTACGCAGCGAACGCGCATTCATGTCCATCACCCGCTTCCAGGTCACCGATCGTGGATCTATGTTTTGCGGACCATCCGCTGAGAAGTGCAGTTCGTTGTCAATCAGGGCGGAGAGCAGATTGTTGGCAGTCTCCACTGCCTGGAAATCCCCCATGAAGTGCAGGTTGATGTCCTCCATCGGGACAACCTGGGAATAGCCTCCACCTGTCGCTCCACCCTTCATCCCAAAACAGGGTCCAAGCGACGGCTCGCGAAGAACCACAACGGCTTTTTTGCCTATCTTATTGAGTCCATCACAGAGACCAACCGAAGTGGTGGTTTTGCCTTCACCAGCCGGAGTAGGCGTCATCGCAGTCACGAGGATAAGCTTGGATTGGGATATCTTCTGTTCGTCTATAGCCGAGAGTGAAACCTTTGCCTTGTATTTTCCGAAGGGAATAACCCTCGCCTCATCAATTCCCAGCCGTTCGGCGAACTGGCTGATTGGATCCATGGTTACTCTCTGGGCGATTTCTAAGTCAATTGAGGTGCTCATCGTCGATTCCTGATTAAACGTAGTGGTATAAGTAATCAAGGATATCTTTTCAATCAGCCACCTATAGTCGTTCCAGGGTGACTTCCCGGACTTACGTTTCCTGACGGTCGGGCAAGTCAAAAGCCTTAAGAAGCTTATCACAACCTGATACTTGGTCGGTGATGTGATGTCTGTAGGGATTGCTTTTCGAGTCGTCCGCTGTGGTAAACGTTGTT
>JAUVDD010000148.1 GCA_030595525.1 Puniceicoccales bacterium | reverse complement strand
CCTTTTGCTGGCACGAGAGCTGGCCCCCATGCGCCTTGAGCCCACAGCTTTCCTTGGCAGTTTATTAGTGATGAGGAATCCCTCGTCCGAGGAGGGTCGCCAGTTGCTGGAAAGGGCACTTTCAGTTGATCCGACTTACGCCCCGGCCCGTAGTGCTTTTCGTCGTGCAGAATTACAATCAGGAAGCAGTGGTAACGCGGATTTGATCTTAACAGAAGCATCACTGGCTGAGCAATTCACGATGCTTCCAGAGCTTCCAAACCGGATTAATGGGGCCGGATTGGAAAAACAATAACCAGAATGCCTTTGAATAAGAAAAAGCCCTTCGCCGGATCAAACCAGCGAAGGGCTTCGTATTTAAATTTATCAGGAATTAGATAATTCCCAAATTGGTGACTGTTTTACGCTCTCCGGAGAGCTCATCAACACTCGCTTGGACCTTGGACTTGCTGTAATCATTCAATTCCAGTCCTTCGACAATTTCCCAGCTGCCATCTTCCTTGGTGCGAATCGGGAAACTGGTGAGGAGACCTGCTTCTGTTCCGTATTCACCGTTGCTACAGACACAGACACTGTACCAATCACCTTCCGGAGTTTGATTGGTGAGAGAGATAATAGTGTCAACAACCGCATTGGCTGCACTTGCTGCGGAGGAGGCGCCACGCGCTTCAATGATGGCAGCACCACGTTTTCCGACGGTGGGAACGAAGGTTTCCTTGAGCCACTCTTCATCGCCAATGACTTCGTTGGCAGCTTTGCCGCCGATCATCGCATTGTAGAAATCCGGGAACATTGTCGGTGAATGATTGCCCCAGATAGCCATGTTGGTGACTTCTGTCACATCAACACCGGCTTTTTGTGCGAGTTGCGTCTTGGCGCGGTTTTCATCCAGGCGGGTCATGGCGAACCATCTGTTGGCCGGGACTTCCGGTGCACTCGTCATGGCGATCATGCTGTTGGTGTTGCACGGATTTCCGACAACCAGGACGCGGACGTCATCTGATGCATATCGAGCGATAGCCTGGCCTTGACCAGTAAAAATCTTACCGTTGATGCCGAGCAGGTCGGCTCTTTCCATACCCTTCTTCCGTGGTACGGAACCAACCAGCAGTGCCCAGTTTACATCCTTGAAACCTTCTTCGAGGTCACAGGTGGGAACGATTTCCTTCAGAAGAGGAAATGCACAATCATCCAGCTCCATGCAGACGCCACGAAGGGCGTTCATTGCAGGCTCAATTTCAATGAGGTTTAGCTTAACTGGCTGGTCTGGACCGAACATGGCGCCAGAGGCGATACGGAATAGAAGGGCATAACCGATTTGACCAGCTGCTCCTGTTACTGCTACGCGAATTGGATCTTTCATATTAATAACTCTTATTTAGATTAAATTTGATAGTAAATTTTCTGATGGGCGTCCGGTCGTTGGCAAGTTGAATCGACCGGTAAATATTGATTGTCCGGAATATAAAGGAATTCTACGAAAAAGGCAGGCTTATTCGCTCTGGTTTTTTGCAACCAGATCATAAAAGTGATCAAACAGGGGATCGCTGTCATGGGGTCCTGGTGAGGCCTCAGGATGATACTGCACGCTGAATACGGGCCAGTCCTTGTGGCGGAGTCCAGCCACAGTCTGGTCGTTCAGGTTATATTCCGTGACGACTGCTCCACAAGCTTCGATCGATTCCTTGCTGGATGCAAATCCGTGATTCTGCGAGGTAATGGCCACATATCCGGTCTCGATATTTTTAACGGGCTGGTTGCCACCGCGGTGCCCGAATTTCAATTTCATTGTTTTGGCACCGAGTGCATGGGAAATCACCTGGTGACCCATACAAATGCCAAACACCGGATAATCCGGCAACAATTCAGCCAAAGTCTTATGAGCGTAAGTTACCGCGGCTGGATCGCCCGGACCATTCGAGACGAAAATTCCTGCGGGATTCATATCACGAACGGTTTGTGCAGGAGTATCCGCTGGAACAACGGTCACATCAAAACCATGGAAAGTGAGCTTTCGGAAGATATTCCGTTTTGCTCCCATGTCGAAGGCGACAATAGGATAACGAGGACGATCCATGCTTTCAGGATGCAGGGCAGTTCCTTCCACAGTGAAAGGTGCCGGGCCCTCCGTCCATTTGTAGACTTCCTTGCAGGTGACCTCCTTGACGTAGTCCACTCCCACCAGGCCTTCCCATTCCTGTGCTTGCCGGACTGCTTCCTCGTCGGAAATGTTCTCCGTGCTAAGACAGGCCTTTAAAGCTCCGTGAACGCGGATTTTCTTGGTCAAGGCGCGCGTATCAATTCCACTTATTCCAGGTATGTCGTTTTCCTGAAGGTAATCCGGCAGACTCTGCCGACTGCGCCAATTGGAAACTATCGGACTGATATCCCGGACAACAAATCCACGGACCTTCGGTCCATCAGATTCCTCGTCTTCCGGGGTGACTCCATAATTCCCGATTTGCGGCGTGGTCATTGTTACGATTTGCCCGAAGTAGCTGGGATCTGTCAGAATTTCCTGATATCCCGTCATCGATGTGTTGAAAACCGCTTCACCGACGACAGTTTTCTTCGCACCGAACGCTACTCCCCGGAAAACGGTTCCGTCTTCCAAGGCCAAAATTCCCGATTTAATAGTCTGCACCATTAAAGGGACGGCATTAAGGGTTCCTTGGGGTGGAAATCAATTCCTTTCCGTCACTTTTTTTAATCGCACCTCAAAGAGGCCTATTTTTTAAGCTTTAGAGCACTACGGACCTGCTCGGAAATTTGCTCCGCTCGCTCAGGATCAATCCAGTAATATACGTCCCTGCACTGCCTTGTGTGTCGGATTATGCCGAGGGTACGCAGTCGTGCCAGATGATTCGATATCGTCGATTGCGTCAGCTCCAGCTCATTTGCTAGCTGGGATACGTTCTTTCCACCACAGCAGTCCGGACTGGTCGGCAGCTGTTCCAGGATGCGCAGTCGAGTCACGTCGCCTATCGTCCACAGGCAGCGTGCCAAGTCTTCTTCGTTCACTTGTTCTTCTCGTACCACTGAATTATCTTATTTGATATATTGACAGATTAGGATATATAAACATTTAAATGCAATAATATTATTTATTAAGTAAGGAGAACAGAAGAGGAAGATGTATCCGGGAGACTCAAGAAAGAACTGGTATCGAGGCCAGGGAGAATGGGGAGCAGTTGCAGCGAGTGACTGGGGCGACTGGCGTTGGCAGATGCGAAACCGGATCACGGATTTGGATGAGTTGGAGAGCCGGCTGGAGCTGACGGAGGAAGAGCGCGAGGGCTGTTTATTGATCCGGAACAAGCTAGCGATGGCGATTACGCCCTATTTTTTCAATTTAATCGACAAGGAAGCCCCGGAATGTCCGATAAGGCGTCAAGTGATTCCGCGTGTAGATGAGCTAATAACGCATCCTGAGGAGTTGCTGGACCCGGTAGGTGAGGAAGACTCGATGGCGGTGGAAGGGTTAGTGCACAGGTACCCGGACCGATGTCTGTTTTTGGTGACCAACGTATGCGCGGCCTATTGTCGCTATTGTACACGGAGCCGAATGGTCTCGAATGCACAGGGATACGATTTTCATCCGAACTTTGAAAATGCGCTGAAGTACATTGAAGAGCACACGGAGATTCGTGATGTATTGTTGAGTGGTGGAGATCCATTGTTGTTATCTGACAAGAAATTGGACTATCTGCTCGGGAGATTACGACAAATTGAGCATGTGGAGTTTATCCGGATTGGTTCACGCATACCGGTTTTCATGCCGCAGCGGATCACGCCGGAATTACAGGAAGTATTTCTGCGACATGGGCCGATTTGGATGAGCATTCATGTGAATCATCCCAGGGAATGCACGGAAGAGCTGTACGAAGCAACCAAGCGACTGACAATGGCTGGAGTTCCTCTGGGGAATCAAAGTGTTTTGCTGAAGGGAATCAACGATGACGTGGATACCATGACATCGCTTGTTCACAGGTTGTTGATGATGCGGGTCAGGCCCTATTATCTATATCAGACCGACTTGATTACCGGAACCCGTCATTTCCGCACAGATGTCCGCAAGGGGATTGAGATTGTGAAGGGATTGCGAGGGCACTCCTCTGGTTATTCAGTGCCACAATTTGTGATCGATGCTCCCGGGGGAGGCGGCAAGATTCCGTTGAATCCAGAGTATGTGAAAGAGATTACGGACACGGAAATTGTCATGCGCAATTTTGAAGGGATGGAATATCGATATCCTCTGACTCCCGAAGGATTGGTAGAGTACCAGCAAAACGGGGTTTCGCATGCGGCCGGGATCCTGGTCTAGATCGAGTCTGGAAATCTTTTAACTGTTGTTTTGTAGTTGGTTGATCACGACAAATAATCGACCTGATCGGATGCTTACATTAACATCCGGATCGACGACCTTGTTACTTTGTCCGAATTGTTTTCCTGGTCCCATATCTGCCTGGGAAAGGTTCCAGAATAATCCTTTTGTGGATGTGCCCGAACAATCCGATAAAGGAATCAGGCTGACAATCGTTTCCGGATCGAGAGCAATCTCAAGCGGGCATTCCGGTGTGACTCTGTGAATAGATTGTAGATCATCGTAGAAAACAACCTTTTGATCCAGAGGTTGCCCGCTGGCGATCAGGAGGTTTGTAAGAAAATGATCTGATCGCAATCCGGTCCCACCAAGTATTTCCAGACACGTTGCCTCTGCGGGGACGAGTCTTAAGGCCTTTTCAAAATCCGTGGCATTTTGTTCTGGAGAAGGAACAACCTTAATCCTGGTGGTGTCCGGTTCGTTGATGATTGAATCAAAATCCCCCGTGACAACATCCGGAACTACTTCATTTTTGAGACAGCTGTCGTAACCACTGTCGGCAGCAATAATCAAATCTGCGTCACTGGATATTTTCATGGCCAGTTCTTTGGATGGAATCTGACCGCCTAGATGAATTATTACCGACA
>JAUVDD010000056.1 GCA_030595525.1 Puniceicoccales bacterium | reverse complement strand
GATTCACGTTTCAACGACTCCATCGAGGCAGACCTCTATGTCCAGACTTTCGAGCACACCATGGCTGATGGTGTGGATGTACCTGAATTGGTAGAGGTGGTGAACGATGACGAATCCATCACCTATATACCTTATACCGGTGCCAAGGTTCATGAGGAAGATGCTGACGTTGATCGTATTAACTGGCTGACCAGTGAAGAAATGAACGAGCAAATCCTCGAAGGTGGAGCAATAGTTGACACCCGGAACGACTTGCGTTCCAGCATGTACAACTTTCGTGCGGGACCTACTTATGCCGTCGAGATGGGCAAAGCTTTTGCATTTCAGGTTGGTGCGGGTGTCAGCGCCCAGTATGTCAACGGACGCTTTTCAACCTTTGAGATATTAAGCAACACCAGTGCAATGGAGGCTGCAAGACGTCCCATGGTTACATCCGAGGAAGCCGAATGGCAGGTAGGTGGTTATCTGGATGCAAGTGCCTATTATAACCTTACCGAGCGAATCAGTATGTTCAGCGGAATGCAGGTTCAGAGTGGCAGTTCCTATTCACAGAACAACGAAGAGAGAATGGCTACAGTTGATTTCAGCTCACAGGTATACGTTCACGCCGGAATGGGCGTGAAATTCTAACCATTCGTCTAATCGATTCTGAATTTTAATATTATGGAAGCGCACAAATCCTCCTATAATCGCGAAGAGTTATTGAAGTGCGGTAAAGGCGAACTTTTTGGACCGGAGTATGCCCGGTTGCCTTTACCCAACATGTTGATGGTAGATCGTATCAAATCCATCACCAAGGATGGCGGATCCAATGGAAAGGGCGAGATCATCGCTGAGCTGGATATCGATCCGGAGCTTTGGTTTTTTAAATGTCATTTTGAGGGAGATCCCGTTATGCCTGGTTGTCTTGGATTGGACGCGCTATGGCAGTTAGTAGGATTCTTTATCACCTGGAACGATCATCCAGGAAAAGGCAGGGCATTGGGTGTCGGTCAAGTGAAATTCACCGGTCAGATTCTGCCTACCAGCAAACTTGTCACATACAAGTTATCGATTAGCCGGTTACTGACCAGTCGGCTGAAGTTAGCAGTTGCCGACGGAGAAGTGCAAGTGGATGGGAGAACCATCTATACCGCACGTAATCTGAAGGTGGGTCTGTTTAGTGAAGTCTCTGACTTCTAAACCCTTCACACTTATCAAATAAAATGGAAAAACGTCGTGTTGTAATAACCGGTATTGGTATCATTTCCTGTATCGGTAATAATGTCGCAGAAGTTACCGAATCCCTGAAAAAGCTGAAAAGCGGAATTTGTTTTAATCCCCGTTATGCGGAGTTTGGGCTACGGAGCCAGGTTTCAGGTAGTATCTGGAACAAGGAAGAACTTTTGAAGACTGTTGATCGTAAACTTGCCAGGTTTATGGGCGATGCCGCTCTTTTTTCCTTTCTTTCAATGGAGCAGGCTATTGAAGACAGTGGGCTGCCGAAGGAACAGATTTCAAATCCACGCACTGGCCTGATCGCCGGTTCGGGTGGTGGATCACCAGTCAATCAGGTTGAAGGCATGCATGTCCTCGCTGAGCGTGGCATTCGCCGCGTTGGTGCTTTCCGCGTTCCCCGGATCATGTCCAGTACTGTTTCCGCAAATCTTTGTACCGCATTTGCAATTCTTGGACTGAATTATTCCATCACATCTGCCTGTGCCACCAGTGCCCACAGTATTGGCGCAGCATCTGAACAAATTGCCTGGGGAAACCAGGACATCATGTTCGCAGGTGGCGGTGAAGAGGAAAGTGTCGAGCTATCATTGTTCTTTGATGCAATGGGAGCGCTTTCGAGCAAGTATAACGACACTCCTGAAACAGCCAGTCGCCCATTTGATGTCTCTCGGGACGGATTTGTAGCAGGCGGCGGTGGTGCCATGGTGGTACTGGAGGAATACGAGCATGCAAAGGCCCGTGGAGCCAAGATCTATGGTGAATTAATCGGTTATGGTGCAACCAGCGATGGTGCAGACATGGTCGCTCCAAGCGGTGAAGGCGCAACTCGTTGTATGCAGATCGCTGTGAAGGGAATTGATCGCAAGATTGACTATATCAATGCACATGGAACAAGCACTCCTGCCGGAGATATGACTGAGCTAAAGGCGGTCAAAAGAGTTTTTGGCAATGAGATTCCCCAGATAAGCTCAACGAAAAGCCTGACGGGTCACAGCCTTGGTAGCACAGGAGCCCAGGAAGCGATTTATTCATTAATCATGATGAAAGACGGTTTTATCAGTGGAACTGCCAATATCACTGAACTGGATCCAGAGGCGGAAGGTTTTCCGATCGTTCAGGAGACCAAGGATGCCAAGATTGATGTAGCTATGAGCAACAGCTTCGGGTTTGGTGGTACCAACGCCTCGTTGCTGTTAGGGAAGGTCTAGATCTGCTGAGCAGAGCCAATTCCTTTAATCGAGAATTGGATCCGGCTTTTTTTCGCCGGGCATCAACAGGAAGTAAAGAGCTGCAAGTCCACCATAAGTGGTCAGCAAGCCGACGCATTCATGCATCAGCATGTAAGCATTTTCCGGCAGGCTTGGAGCTATCAGCACGATGATGATGATTCGGATGATGTTGAAGAACAGACCCAGTACGATGGTGATCAGCAACCAGCCAATCCGGTCGAAGAGCGCCAGTTTCCGGTAAAGAAGTATAATAGTGGCCATCAGCAAGCAGGACCCAAGCATGCCGAAACCGTTGCATTCAGCGGCTACATGAAACGGACGACTGTTACTGAGAAGCATTAGCATGGGGCCAGCTTTTGAGTTTATTAACCCCAATTCGACATTTTGTCCGATTAGGCTCAGCCCAAATGCCGCCCACTTACCAGCGAGCGTTCGCAACGGCCAGTCGAGAACAGGAAGGAAAACGGCGATGGCTGAGAACAGGGCAAATGCTCCTAAACTGGAAACTATCAATCTCTTTTGTTCTTTCCCAAACATGAACCAGAGGATGGAGCCAAGGCTAAGGCACAGGGATGCCAGGATAATCAGGTTGATATGGGTGAAAATCGCCAACACCAACAATGCGTAGGAAAAAATCAGCAGATTCTGCGAAGTATCTGAGAATCGCCAAACGAACTTGATTGAGATGTTCCGTTCATAAACCAGGAGGGCACCGCTTAGCAAAAACACCAGAAATGCATGAAGAAGCTGTTCATGGGTGATTGTTTGACTGAGCAACCAGTTGATGACTGGAAAAAAGACAATTCCGGTTACAAGAAATATCAGGAACGGGAGGGTTTTCTCGGATGATTCAGCAATCTTGTATTTCATTATAAAGAGAATTAGCGACCCCAACTGGGAGCAGGGGCAACAGGTTGCGGCGCTTCCAGTTTAATGTCTCTGACAGCCGGATGTCTGCTGAGTTTGTTGAATTGATCCTTATTGATCGTCCACTCCAATGAAGAGGCCAGATCTGCCAAAACATATTGGTTCTCGTCCAGCAGGACACCCACACGCACAACGGTTTTTCCCATTTGTTGTTCGAGCTCCTGCCTCAATAAACGCACAAAATCAGAGGACTCTCCATTGTTATCAATAATGAATGTGACTGCCTTGATCAGCTCCGAAAGGCTGTTTTCCAGTGGCTTGACAGAGTTTATCGCCAATTGGACATCGTCATCCGGCCTGCGCATGACTTGTCCCTCTACGATTACCAGTTTTCCATCCTCAATGGCCGGACCGAACTCAGCATAGCTATTTGCGAATGCGTGCAGGGAATAGGTATCCTTGGTGGTGGCGACGGTCATCATGCACCAAGGACGGTTGTCACGACGGGAAATCTTCCGGGTAACACTCGTGATGACTCCACATACACGGAATGCTTCCCGATTCTCCATCAGTCGCCACTCCTCACCAGTAAAAGTATCCACTGCCCCGGCCAATTGTTTGAATGGATTCATGGGATGGCCACTGACATAAAAGCCCAACAACTCCTTTTCGTGCTGGAGTTTTTCATTGAGAAGCATGACGGGCCCAGTCGGTTTGGATTCGGGCTTTTTATCCCCCGAGTCACTAGTTCCCATGTCGAACATATCAAACATGTTGGCCTGACCGACTTCGGCATCCTTTCGAAGTGATTGAATTTCACCCATCGTGGAATCGAGGTTTGCCAGCACCGTGCCACGATCTTCCCCGAGGGAATCGAAAGCACCTGTCTTGATCAAGTTCTCCATGACCCGTTTGTTGGCCACGCTGGAATCTACGCGTGTTGCGAAATCGGTAAAATCGGTAAACGGTCCACCTTCCTGCCGTGCTTGAAGGATTCCGTGGGCGGGACCACCGCCCACACCCTTGATGGCTCCAAGCCCAAACCGGATGCAAGAAGTCTTTTTATTTTTTACCGGAGCGAAGGACTCCAATGAGGCGTTCACATCTGGTCCGAGGACCTCAATATTCATTCCCGCAGTTCCCTCAATGAAGTGGGCTACCTTGTCGGCATTTCCCAACTCACATCCGAGAACGGCGGCCATGAATTCCACTGGATAATTCGCTTTCAGGTAAGCGGTCCGATAGGACAGCATGGCATAGGCTGCCGAGTGGGATTTGTTGAATCCGTATTCCGCAAACTTGGCCAGGATCTCCCAAATATTTTCTGCCGTTCGCCTATCTATGCCGTTCGCTTCTTTGGCCTTCTCAACGAAAATCTTTTCCTGCTTGGCCATCATTTCCGGAATCTTTTTCCCCATGGCCCGCCTAAGCAGATCGGCGTCTCCAAGCGTGTAACCGGCAATGATCCGAGCCGACTCCATGACCTGCTCCTGATAGACCAGGACACCATAAGTTTCCTGAGCCAGATCCTGGAGGAGCGGGTGGGGAACCACAACTTTGGATGGATCTTTCTTTCCCTCAATGAACTGCGGGATAAACTTCATTGGTCCCGGGCGGTAAAGGGCAATTAAGGCGATAATTTCCTCGAACTTGGATAAACCGATCTGACGACACAAGGACTGCATGCCTTCGGATTCCAACTGAAATACACCCACCGTGTGGCCGGCGTTCAGTAAATCATAGGTTTTCTGGTCATCCAACAGAACCTTTTCGATGTCAAATGATTCCTTCCCTGGAATCCTCTGAATATGCTGCTGGGCATCAGCTATGACCGTCAGGGTTTTCAGACCAAGAAAATCGCATTTGAGCATACCCAGATCCTCGACAGGACCCTTCGCATACTGCGTGGTCAGGTCGCCTTCCTGCAATGTGACGGGAACAAGGTTGGTGAGCGGCTGGTCGCCAACAATGATACCACAGGCATGCTTACCCGTGTTACGGACCATTCCTTCAATGACTCGACCCTGTTCAACAATTTCTGCAACCCGCTGGTCGGTTTTAATCTCATTCTGCAGTTCCTTTGACCGTTCGATGGCCTTTTCCAAAGTGATGTTGAGATCATCGGGTATCATCTTGGCTAACTGATTGGCTCGGGCGTATTCCACGTCCATCACCCGGGCGAGATCCCGAACCACCATTTTGGCACCGAATTTGCCGTAGGTAATGATGTTCGCGACACGGTCCTCACCATATTTGTTACGGACGTAATCAACCACCTCATCCCGCCTGCGCATACAAAAGTCGACGTCAAAGTCGGGCGGTGAAACGCGTTCCAGTGACAACATTCGCTCGAACAGTAAGCCAAAGCGCAGCGGGTTTATATCGGTAATCTTAAGAACATAAGAAACCATGCTACCTGCACCGGAGCCTCTTCCGGGACCCACTGGGATGCCTTGAGCTCGTGCCCAGTGAATGAAATCCCATGTGATCAGGAAGTAATCGACAAATCCTGCTCCTGTCAGGATAGCCAACTCATATTCGAGCTTGTCACAGATTTCACGGTCAAAGGTTTCGCTGCCGGGAATGAAATCTCCCTGTCCGAGGGAGTCTGGATGGATCAATTCCGGATGCTCTTTTCGAATCGCATCATAATCGACATCATACCGCTCTTTCAGGCCCTCCTTACATAGTTCGAACAGATAAAGACCGTTCTTTCGGAAAGCATTGCGATCCTCTTCAGATAGGATGATCGATTCTTCTCCCTCGCGCTCCAGAACCTTGTTCTTTTCCCGTACGTAAATATCGAGAATAGCATTAAACCGATCCGTATCCTCCTTGACCACCACTTCAACCGGTCTTTCGAAGACAGGGTAGTGATCGACGCCAAACTCGATTTTCAAATCGACCATTTCGGCGACCTTCAGGGTGTTGTCCATGGATTCTGGCAGCTCCCCGAAAAATGCAGACATTTCGGAATGACTCTTCAGGTAAAATTCCTGGTTCGGGTAACGCATCCGGTTCTCGTCGCTGACCCGTTTGCCTGTTTGGATGCAGAGCAGGGCATCGTGCGGTTTCCAGTCCGCTTTATAGACATAGTGGACATCGTTGGCGCAGACGATCGGCAGATCAAAATCCCTGGCCAGTTTGACGAGCATCGGAAGGATCCGTTTCTGGACCGGCATTCCGTGGTTTTGCAATTCGATGAAATAGTTCTCTTTGCCAAAGATGTCGATGAACTGCCCCGTTGCTTCCCTGGCGCCAGCATAATCGTTGTATATCAGGTGCTGTGCGGCCACCCCATTGATGCATCCACTCAAGGCCAGAATTCCCTCGGAATGGGCGGCCAATCGCTCCATATCGGTTCGCGGCCGATAGTACATTCCGTTGACGTGGGCATCGGAGATTAGCTTAACCAGGTTTTGGTAACCTTTGAAGTTCTTCGCTATCAGTGTTTTATGGTGGATTTGGTGCTGCGGATAGTTTTCGGGACCAAGTTCGTCCTCTGGGACATCCGCAATATCGTCGGAGCGTTGTCGATCCCTCTTTGGATGTTCCTCCTGCTTGTGATCGTGGACCAGGTAAATCTCGCACCCGACGAGAGGCTTGATGCCGGCCTTCTGGCAGGCCCGATAGAAGTTTATCGCCCCAAAAAGGTTGCCGTGGTCCGTCATGGCCAGGGCAGACATGTTCAGCTCCTGACAGCGCTGCATGTACCGATCGATCCGGGCGCAGCCATCCAGCAGCGAATAGTCTGTATGACAATGCAGATGGACGAATGGCTTTTCTTGAACTGACGGCATAGAATTGAGGATTTTAAAAAGCTGCAGAAAGGCAAAGTGTTTTCTAAGTTTTCGCTCAGATATTACGGTTTTTCAGGTTGGAAAATCCCGCTTTATCCAGTGAAATCGAGATTCAGGGAATTTCTCATGCGATACACTGAATTCAGGGATGAAATAGCGAAGGCACTCCGGTCTCATGAGAACGGAATGACGTGGAAGGAACTGCGCGAAGAATTGGATCTGCCCTACAAGCAACCCTGTCCTGAATGGGTGGCTTCCCTGGAGAAAGAGATCAATCTGGGGAGACAAGATAAGAAGGGGAACGCTTACATTTGGAGAATACCCAAATCCTGATGACCAGATCCAGATAGTTGCCCCGGACGGGCTGGATGACTTGTTCCAGCTGCGTATTCGTCCGAACCTTGTTGCTCCGGATGCTGCCCGAATATATACAGAGAGGATGAAAGGGAAAAACTGGTTGGAGAAATGGCCGAAAGTGAAGATAGAACAAATTCTCTAGAAATCCTTTGCTTGTGTAGATTCCTCCATTGGTGTGGTTTAGTCAGCTGAAAGATGTTTTTATGATAAAGATTCCAGATCAGAGTGTCAAAATTGGCCGAATGAACCGGTTACTGGTGGTGACTGAATTGGACTTCGGAATATATCTGGATGGTAAGAAATTCGGAGAAATCCTGATGCCGAGGAAGTACGTTCCCGAAGGGGTGAAGGTTGATGATTTTATTGATGTGTTTTTGTATATGGACTCCGATGACCGACCAATTGCGACAACAGAAACGCCCCTCGCAATGGAAGGAGAATTGGCCTACTTGAAAGCAGTGTCCATCACATCGATTGGTGCGTTTCTTGATTGGGGATTGCTGAAAGACTTGATGGTTCCTTTTCGTGAGCAAAGGGAACGCATGACAGATGGTAAATACTATCTTGTGTATGTATATTTCGATACGACTAGTGAACGAATGGTCGCATCGACAAAAATCGGGAAGTACATCGACCCGAATGCCATTCAATATAATGTTGGTGATCCGGTGAATCTTATCATTTGTGGTGAGTCCGATAGAGGGTACAAGGTGATTGTCGATAAACAATATGTCGGTGCAATTTATCACAACGAAATTTTTCAGGAAATCCATCCTGGTGAATCAACAAGCGGCTTCATTAAGCTGGTTCGTCCAGATGGGAAAATTGATATCGAATTGCAGAA
>JAUVDD010000389.1 GCA_030595525.1 Puniceicoccales bacterium | reverse complement strand
GTAAGTGTCATCCTGGTGGAAGCCAGTAATGGGCAGGGTGGAGTGGACAGTTCTCTTAAACCATATGCCAGTACGTTGCAACGCATGTTCCGATTCAGCGCCTACAAGCAAGTTTCGCGGGTCGGGATCAAGGTGTCTGTGCCGGGTGAAGGATCGACGGGGTTACCTGGGGGTCAGAAACTCACTCTAAAGGCCCTGGAGGGCGGCAAAGGGGGCCTGATGGCAGAGCTAAGCTGGACCCGCGGTGGCAAAAGCCTGTTACGGACGCGTATTCAGTTGCGCGGAGGCAACCCGGCAGTACTGGGCGGACCTCGTACGAGTAGCGGTGCGACGCAGTTGCTGATTTTAAGGTTGGAGTAGTTTTAGCCTCTCACGGAGGCACAGAGGCACGGGGAACACGGAGAGGTTTGTTTCTAACCACTAATCACAGGTATGTGGTTCAATCTTAGTGGCTTAGCGCCTTGGTGAGATAATCAATTCCTAATGTTCGACCAGCAAATCACTTGAGTTCCCAGGGATCGGGATGTTTTTGAATGCCCACAGGAACAGGAAGATAAAAACCAGGTCCGCGATGGCGAACGGTTTCCACATGTTCGGAATTCCTTCAGGTGTTGCCCAATAGAAGAAGACCATTCCTGAGTAACAGATTTTCAGTAGGATCCCGTAAGGAATCAGATTCCTGTTGCGAACTGGCTCCATAGCGATCGCGGCGAACATCAGTCCGAATACGATCAGCAAAGCAGCCGGAAACTGGACATACCCCGGGTGATTGGGTGGGATTACTGTGAACAGATTAAACAGGAAATAAGGCTGCAGCAAGACCAGCAACCCGAGTAAGCCGTCGTAAAGAGCGGCGATGATGAACAATGTTTTAATTGTGGTTTTGGTATTCATACGGCGTGAGCTTCCTTCCATTGATGTTTGTAATTTTCCCAGAAAACCTTCCGACGCCAGTTTGTGAATTCTTCGCTATAGAGTTGTTGTGCCAGCTCATAGAATCCACTGCGCAGTTCATTGACCGACATATTGGCCGGTTCAAAGTTGATGTCGAACAAAGTACACTTCTTCCAATTGCCAGGTTCGAGGATGCGCCCTGCATCCAGTAAACGCTTGTAGAGCGGGGTGCCGGGGAACGGGGTCAAGTATGTGACCTGCACCTCATAGAGTTCCGCATCCTTCACGAAGTTGTAGACGTTCTCAAAGATCCTCGGAGTATGCCCATCAAGACCGAGGATGAAGCAACCGTTAACGGTTATTCCATGTGACTGGATTTTCTTGATCGCTTCCTTGTACATGGGGAATTTGCGGTGCTTCCAGTCATTCTTCATTTCTATACCTGCCATGCCCTCATCGACCGGACTCTCCAGTCCAATCAACACCTGCGCACAACCAGTTTCGCGCATCAAGTCCAGCATTTCGGGGTCATCGGCGACCGAAAGATCCGTTTCAGCAAACCATCTGAGCTTGCGACCCTTCAACTGCGGTAACAGTTCCTTCCAATAGCGATGGTTAACGAAGCTGTTATCGTCGGCGAACTCGATGAACGGATGATTCCAAATGGATTGGATGGCATCCAGCTCAGCAATTACCTTATCGATGGGCTTCTGCTTGTACTTGCTGGTAAGTAGAATCGAGCTGGCACAAAATTCGCACTTATGAGGACATCCGCGACTCGTTTGTACGGTAATCCGGTTGTATTTGTCGATGTCCAACAAATGGAATGCGGGCATGGGAGCAGTATCCATGGAGAAAGGGCTGTCGAAGCCACCATATTGCGGTTTGAGTGATCCACCCTTTGCATCATCAAGTACCTGCTGCCAAACAGCTTCACCTTCTCCGATGATAACGGCATCGCAATGCTGGCCAGCTTCATCTGGAAGGGCAGTGGCATGAAGGCCGCCAATAACAGTCAGAATACCCAACTCCTTGTATTTGTCGCCCAGCTCATAGGCTTCATTCATTTGTGCACTAAAGGAAGAAATCGCTACAAGATCGAATCCGGTAGGAATTTCATCCAGTTGACGGATATCATCTATCTCAATGTAGGAAACATCGTGTTCAATTGACATCATCCCCGCTAGAGTCAGTAGTCCCAGGCTGGGTAGGGAAGCAATTGTTTTGCTGCGTTCAACAAATCCTGGAAGGTTGAGCCCCAAGCGAAGCAGTTCCTCATCACAGGCGCGTATGCCACTCATGGCAATCAATGCAATTTTCATTATTTGGTCCTCTTTAGGTAGGAATATTGACGGGCATCCGCTTCGTTAGAAAACTTCGCGGAACTGACATTCAACTATCTAGCCGAGAATCGGCCAGATGCGTACTAAGGTCAGAACTGTAGCGAAAAGTAATGACACTACAGGAATGAAAAAAAGATGCCGGACAATCGGTTTCCATGCGGACATGTAACAGATGATCGGCATGCTGATAGCACCAACAATGAAAAGAAAAGAGGGCAGGGCGAGGTTCTCGCTGATTCCCAGGGATCGCATAGTGAGCCCGAATGCCAGGTTAATAAATCCCAAACCGAAGAGTGATATGTGACCGAGACGGGTTAATCGACGCTCCCATGAATTATAGCCACCCATCCATTTCTCGCCCCGGAAAAACAAACCGGGAATTACTCCAGACACCATTGCCAGGAGGAATCCGATCCATGCAGCGAGTACATTTACATCCGCGCCCATTATTTTCTTGGAGTAGGATAGGCGGTATGGCGTTCAAAATCTTTATTTGGGACTAGGGGCCAGGGACTAGGGAC
>JAUVDD010000207.1 GCA_030595525.1 Puniceicoccales bacterium | reverse complement strand
TTCCAGACTGTGCCAACCAAGTACCGCCGATAGAACTCCGGCAGAAATTACCGCAATCAAGGCACCCGGCAGCTTGGGATTTATCCGCTTAAGTACCAGAACGATTCCGATTGTCAGGACGCCAATGAGCACTGCACGAGGATTAGCTTCCGGTATGAGCGAAAGAGTTCCCATTAAAACCTCATGGAAACGCTCTGCATGGGCCTCCAGCTTCACTCCAAGGATATTTTTCAGCTGGTTGATGGCGATCAGGATGCCGGCTCCCGCAGTGAAACCCACCACGACGGAATTTGAAACATAACGGACAATCCCACCCATCTTCAACAGGCCAAAGGCCATCTGGATCAAACCAGTCATCATGGTCAGGAGAAATACTACCTCGATCAGGCTGATTCCATATTTCTGCGGCAAATGCGCGGTCAGGCTCAAAATCACCATGCAGAGGGCATTCGTGGGGCCCGTTACCAGATGGTTCGAACTACCGCTGATAGCTGCGATAATGCATGTGACAATGGAAGTATAGAGTCCATATACAGGAGGAAGTCCGGCGATCAGGGCATAAGCCATCGCTTGTGGTACGCCCATAACTGCTACCGTTAATCCAGCCAAAGCATCATGCCTGAGGTCATTCACCCCGTAATGAAGGGTGTTTTTCCCTGCAGAGTTTGCGAAATTCTGGATATCTTGTAGTGAATACCTCATCAACGATCCTGTTGTAGCTGATAATTTACTACTTAAATTTCTACTGTCTGGCAAGCATGTGCTTTAACACTTTATATACGCATAAACCGTATGAATATCATTGAAATTTGGTGGACAAATTACAAATCCTCATCAAATTCGGGCCAAAATCTTAAAACTTGAAAACTCACTGAATAATATCAAATGAAGTACTATAAACAAATTGTATTAACAACGCTCCTATTTGTGGGCTTGAATGTGCAGGCAGCGACATTGAGTCTGACCGATGGATCCGTAATCAAGGGTGATCTTGAGAAGGTCCATGATGGTAAAGTGTATTTTAAAACTGGATTCGCTGGTGTGCTGGAGATTCCTCAAGCCCAAATCGCTGGATTAAATAGTGAAACACCTGTGGTAATTCACACGGAATCCGGTGAAGTGTTCCAAGGTTCCGTTGTTACCGCACCTAACGGAGCAATGACAGTTTCGTCCTCTGGCGGATCGGTAAAAACCAACATCTCCACCGTAAAATCCGCTTGGAAACCAGATGGCCGCGATCCTATCGTTTTGGCCAGGGAAGCTGAGATGGAAGGCAAAATGCGCAAGTGGGCATACACCGCCGGAGTCGATATCAGTGGCAGTGATGGCAATTCAGAAAACTTTGGTTCAGCCCTTCATTTCGAGGCTAAGCTGGAAGGACCGGAAGATCGGTTACTGATGTATGGCAGCTATAAGTATAAGGAAACCTCTGGAATACGTTCCGAAGACGAACAAAAGGGTGGTATCAAGTACACCAACTTCTTCTCAGAAAAATGGGGCTGGTTTGTACGTGAAGAAATCGAACGGGACAGTTTCGAAGGAATTGATTTCCGGTCCACAACAGCAGCTGGTGTGACCCGTCGCTGGATTGACGAAAAACGGCAAAGCTTGGAAACCAGTGCCGGTTTCAGTTACCGCTTTGAAGGCTATTCTGACCCATTGGCGTCAGACGAAGGATTCGCTGGTCTAGATTTGGCATTGGATTACATGTGGCAGTTTGCTGATTGGGGAAAACTGGTTACGCATCTCAGTTTCCTTCCGAGCATTGAGGATTTCGGCGATCATCTGATCGAGCATGAGTCCGGAGTGGATATTCCACTAGGCACTTCTGATGCATGGGTTCTGCGCTTCGGCTTGAGCAATCAATATAACAGCAATCCTAATGGTGGCCGTGAAAAAATGGACACCACATACTTTACCCGGCTCATTCTGAACTGGGAATAAGCACTTTCCTCTCGAGATCATATAAAAAAAGGACATATTATGAGTGAAGAACAAATCCAAACAATTATAGCTTATGTTACCGATTACGGCCTTAAGGTTGTATACGCACTTGTCATCTTTATCGTTGGTAAATGGATAGCCAAACTAGTTTGCGGCCTGATTAAAAAAGCAATGAAGAAAAGCAAGGTTGATGCAATCCTGGTCGGATTCGTTTCCAATATTGCCTACTATGTGTTGATGATTGTCGTGATCATTGCCGCCGTGCAAAAACTAGGTATCCAAACTACATCCTTCATCGCAGTACTTGGTGCCGCCGGTCTTGCGGTAGGCTTGGCCCTGCAGGGTTCCTTGTCGAATTTCGCAAGCGGTGTGCTGATCATCATGTTCCGTCCGTTCAAGATTGGCGACTTTGTTGAAGCAGGTGGAGTGACAGGTGTGATTGATGAAATCGGGATACTCGTAGTCCATATGCACACTCCGGACAACAAGGGGATCATTGTACCGAATTCACAGATCATGAATGCCCACATTGTGAATTATAATAAACATGAAATTCGTCGCGTAGACATGGTATTTGGCATTGGATATGGTGATGACATTGACAAGACGAAGGCTGTTCTAGCTGACATTCTTGCAAAGGATGAGCGTGTACTGGAAGATCCAGCACCGGCAATCGCCGTTAGTGCATTGGCTGACAGCAGCGTAAACTTCAATGTGCGTCCATGGTGTGATGCCGCTGACTACTGGGGCGTCTTCCTCGATACACATGAGTCCGTTAAAAAGCGTTTCGATGCGGAAGGAATTTCCATTCCATTCCCACAAACAGACGTACACTTGTTCAAGGAAGAATCCTAATAATTCGATTCAGAATTCTTTGCAAAACGGAGGGCAGATTGCCCTCCGTTTTTTATGCAAATTTCTGTCAATGCCGATTGCCAAAATATTTTCAGTGGGTAATTTCGCTTTATGAAATCCTTACCAAAACCTATTAAGGAAACCTTGGAATGGGTGCATGCCCGTAATTTCAGTGAACCTGTATTCATTCAGGCTGTGGATGAAGTGCTGCACTCCCTTGCTCCAATCCTCGATGCTTATCCCGAAATTCTTGAACGGAATCTTCTCCAAAGGATTTGTGAACCAGAACGCCAGTTTATGTTCCGTGTCATTTGGCAGGATGATGCAGGAGCAGTCCATGTGAACCGTGGATACCGGGTTAAATTCAATAGTGCACTGGGACCCTACAAAGGCGGTCTTCGTTTTCATCCCACCGTTAATCTGGGAGTGATCAAGTTCCTCGGATTTGAACAAATCTTCAAGAACAGCCTGACCGGGCTTTCAATTGGAGGTGGTAAGGGTGGCAGCAATTTCGATCCGAAAGGAAGGTCGGAAAGGGAAATCATGCGTTTCTGTCAATCCTTCATGACAGAACTCTATCGTCACATTGGTCCAAGCGAAGACGTGCCCGCCGGTGATATTGGAGTAGGTGGTCGAGAGATTGGATATTTGTTTGGTCAGTACAAAAGACTGACCAACAAATACGATTTGGGCGTCATAACCGGGAAAGATACTGCCTGGGGTGGTTCACTTGTCAGGAAGGAAGCAACAGGATTCGGGACAGTATACTTCCTCGAAGAAATGCTTAAAACCAAGAGCGAGTCCCTGGAAGGCAAACGTGCGGTGGTTTCCGGTTCCGGTAATGTGGCTCTTTACGCAATCAAGAAACTGATGGATTTGGGGGCCACAGTGGTTGCCTGTTCTGATTCCGGCGGATCTGTCTATGAGCCGACCGGATTGGATTTCGATCAATTGCGAGAGATCAAGGAGATCGAGCGTGGTCGCATTAAGACCTATGCCGAGCGTGTTCCCAGAGCGAAGTTCATTTCCAGCAAGAAAGCCAGCATATGGACCATTCCATGTGATGTTGCGTTGCCTTGTGCTACTCAAAACGAACTCAATGGTGACGATGCGAAAATCCTCATTGAAAACGGCTGCATAGCTGTGAGCGAAGGCGCCAA
>JAUVDD010000191.1 GCA_030595525.1 Puniceicoccales bacterium | reverse complement strand
GGCGTTATTATACCACCGACGCATTCACCGATTACGCGATCCGGTTCATTAAGGAGGAACAGTCCGGTAAAGACCGTCCGTTTTTCCTTTATCTGGCATACACCTCCCCGCACTGGCCGTTGCATGCTCATCAGGAGGAAGTACAAAAGTATGTTGGTAAGTACATGAACGGTTGGGATGCCTTGCGGGAAGAGCGTCTGGAAAGGCAGGTAAAGATGGGCCTGATTGATGAAAAGTGGCAGCTAAGTGACCGTGCACATGTTGCATGGGATACGCTGAACGCCAAAAAGAAGAAGGACATGGATATGCGCATGGCCTACTACGCCGCCATGATCGACCGGATGGACCAGAATATAGGAAATTTGATCAAGCATCTCAAGGACACCGGCGAATTGGATAACACACTTATTCTTTTCATGTCCGACAATGGGGCCTGTCAGGAAGGCGGAAATCTTGGCGGAAAAGGCAACCCATTCGATGTTGAAGCGTGGGAAGATACATATGGTGCCAGCGCGTCATACGGAATGGTATGGGCCAATGCCTCCAATACACCCTTTAGAATGTTCAAGCACTTCACCCATGAAGGCGGTCTTTCGACTCCCTTAATCATGCACTGGCCTGAGCAGGTGAAGAAAACCGGCGGCTGGTACAAGGAACCGGCTTATTTGGTCGATATCATGCCAACCCTTTTGGACGTCTCGGGAGCAAAATATCCCAGAAAATTCAGCGGGAACAAAATCAAGACATTGTCTGGAGTCTCATTGAAGCCAGCGATTACTGGCAAGTCGTTGAAAAGGAAATCCCCCTTATTTTTCGAGCATGAAGACAACGCCGCCATCATGATGGATAATTGGAAATTAGTTGGTTCGAAAGTCTCGATACCGGGTGGCCCGGATACCAGCAAATGGGAGCTATATAACTTGAGCGAGGATCGGACCGAAACCAAGGACCTGTCCGGGGAAATGCCGGAATTGAGAGAGCGGCTGGCCAAGCAATGGCTTGAGTGGGCAAACAAGGTAAGCGTCTTTCCAAAGCCGGCTAAACGGACTAACGACTAATACTTGCCAGGAGAATTATTTATGAGAACTGCTACACGATTTTTACTAAGTGCATTAATTCTGGCACCGGTCATCCTTTCCGCATGGGAACCGGTCAAGGATACCATGTTGACTGAATGGGGTGCCAAGGTGACTCTCGAAAATGCCTGGACCGAATATCCTCGACCACAGATGGTGCGGGACGATTGGACCAATTTGAACGGATTGTGGGATGTTGCGGTGACGGGCAATCGGGCACCAAAGCCGAATAAGTGGGAACAGGAAATTCTGGTACCGTTTTCCCTGGAAACACCTTTGTCAGGTATTGGACGGCGCATCACTGCAGAGGAAGTGATTTGGTACCATCGGTCTTTTGAAGTGAAGAAACTGTCTGGCCGACAATTGCTTAATTTCGAGGGAGTCGACTACAAATGCCGGATTTGGGTGAACGGACAATTGGCCGGATCACATGTCGGTGGCAATTTGCCATTTAGTTTGGATGTGACTGATCTGGTCACGAAAGGAACCAACGATGTCGTCCTGCGGGTGATCGATGGATCTGACGATCCCGACCTGTACCAGCTTCGTGGCAAACAGAAGCGTGACAACAAGGGTATCTGGTATACGCCTTCGTCCGGTATATGGGCAACTGTCTGGATGGAGACCGTTCCCGAGACTTACATTGAGCGGATCAAGATCCTGGCTGACATGCATGGAGAGCTGTCCGTTGATGCTTGCGTCGGTGGAAATGGCGCTGGAGTGGGATTGCGGGTAACGGTATTGGATAAGGGCAAAGCCGTGGCCGAGAAAACCTATCCCTACAGCAGCTTGAAAATGCGGGTAAAGAACCCGAACCTCTGGTCCCCGGATTCCCCGTACTTGTATGACTTGAAAATCGATTTATTGTCGGTATCCGGCAAGGTGTTGGACAGCGTGAATGCCTACACGGGATTCCGTTCTGTGAGCAAGGTATGTGATGCGAATGGAAATTGGTTATTTGCCCTGAATGGTGAGACCATCTTCCACATGGGACCACTTGACCAGGGATGGTGGCCCGATGGTTTTCTGAATCCGCCTGCTGATGAGGCAATTGTCTGGGAAATGGAATTCCTGAAGAAATCGGGATTCAACATGATCCGGAAACACAAGAAGGTGGAACCACGGCGTTACTATTACCATGCCGATCAGATTGGCTTGCTTGTCTGGCAGGACCAAGTGTCCGGTGGAAGCGGTGGCCCGGAATGGCCCAAGTGGCAAAAGCTTCGCGCGCTTAGTGCAGGCTACGACGACTACAATGAGCGCAAGGAGTGGTGGAAACCGGGTGTGGCATTAAATGCCGATTGGCCGGATTGGGCACATGACCAATGGATGGCTGAACTGAAAACCATGATTGATACTTTGTACAACAATCCAAGTGTTGTTGTGTGGACCGCCTTTAATGAGCGCTGGGGACAGCATCGTAGTCTGGAGATCGGTAATTGGATCAAGGAATACGATCCATCGCGCCATCTGAACATCGCCAGTGGAGGTAACTTTTTTGATGTCGGCGACATTGCCGATGAGCACAACTATCCTGAGCCGGCATATCCTTTGGAAGTGTCGCGATTTGATGACTACATCAAAGCAATGGGTGAGTTTGGTGGTCATGGATGGCCGGTCCAGGGACATCTCTGGGATACTAAAAAGCGCAACTGGGGATATGGTGGCCTGCCCGAGACAATTGAGGAATATGTTCAACGGTTTGAGAACAGCATGAATATAATGGGCGAACTAAAAGAAAAAGGAGTCAGTGCCGGAGTCTACACCCAGACCACTGATGTTGAAGGTGAGCTTAATGGACTGATCACCTATGACCGTAAAATCATGAAAATTCCGCCCGAGCGCATTGCAGAGATATTCCGGAATGCTGGTTTAATTGATTAATTAATTTGCAGACAGGTATACCCATGAAAAAATTGATCCCAAAGCATTTCCTAATTGCGGTGTTTGTCATCAGCATGACAGGAGTCACAGAAGATTTTGCAGCAGCAGTGGAAGATGCTGAAAATCCAATTTACCAGGAGCACCATGCTGCTCCGGAAGTGATCGACAGCCCCATTCGCATAATTGTTGAGGCGAATCCGCAAGGGAAGAATCCACAGGGGGTGTTGTTGGCACATGGAGGGCAATTGTCCGGATATGCATTGCGTTTTAATAATGGCATTCCGCAGTTCGATATTTCTATCAAGAAGAAGATCCATTCGGTGAAATGGAACAAGCCTGTGAGGGTAAAAGTCCGCATTGAGGCGATTCTAAATTCAGAGGTAATGAGCCTTTCCGTGAATGGTGAGCCACCAGTGACAGTACCTTCCCCAGGGCTCTTGATGTCCCAGCCAAATATCGGTTTGTCAGTGGGTTTTGATGCTTTGCGCAATGTTGGAGATTATGTTGTCCCGAATCCCTTTTCAGGGACAATCATCTCCACACGAATTGATGCCGGGGGAAATCCAGCTCCGGTCGCCAAGGTGATGAGCCCGAAGGAAATCCGTGATGGACTGAAGTCCCACGACAAAGCCCTCTTTATCAAGGAAGGATGGATTCGCGATCCTTACGTTATCATTGGTCCGGATGATTACTACTACCTGACCGGTACTCAGCCCTATCCTGGTGAACCTCGGGAGCATACGGATCCCTACAATTCGGGCCTCGGAAATGAATCGATTGTTGGTTGGAAAGCACGTATCTGGCGAAGCAAGGATCTTATAAAGTGGGAATCTCTGGGTGAACCCTTTGATTTGAAAGACGGAATATGGTTTAAGGATCAACCGGAACGTTTCTCTGAAGTTCCTGAGCATCTTTGGTTCCTTTGGGCACCGGAAGTGCATTGGTTGGGCGATCGTTGGGCGTTGACGCATACCAGTCCCTCACCGGTTAAGGGTGCCAATCTGGCCTTGACCACCGGGAAGGATCTGAAAGGTCCATGGGTGCATCCGATGGGAACCAGACTCGGGAGAAAGCATGATCCTTCACTGTTTCACGATGTTGACGGAACATGGTATCTTCTTTCCGGAAACACTGAGCTGGCTCCGTTAAACAAGGATTTCAGCAAGTTCACTGCCAAGCAGGTGCGGATTGATCCCGCCGGAAGCCGTACCACGCCGGATGGCAGGGAAATCAAGGTGATTGGGCACGAAGGTGCCACCATGCAAAAAATCGGGGACAAGTACGTTCACTTCGGAAC
>JAUVDD010000271.1 GCA_030595525.1 Puniceicoccales bacterium | reverse complement strand
TGGCATCGAAAAGAAAGTGGTCTTTTTCCGAATGGAAGACCGACGAATTGCCCGCCAGGGCACCCTCGTACTCGATGGGGATGGCCATGAAGTGGGTAAAGTGCTCTCCGGCACACAGAGTCCGATGCTGGGGAAACCCATCGGATCGGCACTGGTTCCGGCAGCCCAGGCGCGCATCGGTGCTGAGCTCTACGTGGATATTCGGGGCAAACAATTCCCAATCGAAGTGGCTAAGCCTCCTTTACATGTAATTTAGGTATTGTCACATGCGGTCCATCCCACTTGAACAATTCTCATGAGTCAGATCCCTGAAAACTTAAAGTACACGCAAGAGCACGAATGGGTTCGGGTTGAGGAAGATGGAACAGTCGTCATCGGTGTTACCGATTACGCCCAATCCAGCCTTGGCGATATCACATTTGTCGAATTGCCGGAAACAGATGAATCCTTTGAATCGGGCGATACGTTCGGAGTAGTTGAATCCGTTAAGGCGGCCAGCGACCTTTATATGCCCTTGGCTGGCAAGGTGATCGAAACCAATGAAGCCCTGATGGACAGCCCGGAATCCGTCAACTCAGATCCGTACGGCGAAGCTTGGTTGATCCGGATTAAGCCAGATGATACTTCCGGTTTGAATGCTTTAATGGACCCCACAGCCTACGCGGATATTGTAGGATAATATAACAAGTTTTCGATATCCCTTATCCCACAACTATTTACGCTTGATAAATCGTGCCAGACACTCACAGTTGCTGGCTTTTTACCATATTTAACACTTCAGAAAATGGATAATTTCCTCTTTATACTCGCACAGGCAGAGGGCGCTCGCAGCAGCGGCTGGATGCAATTCATGCCTTTCATTCTCCTTATGGTTGGTTTCTGGTTTCTTTTGATCCAGCCCCAGCGCAAAAAGCAAAAGGAGCACCAGAAGATGCTCTCCGAGCTTACAACTGGAGATAAAATAGTCACTTCTGGTGGAGTCTGTGGCGTTATTACTCACGTCAAGAAGGATCGCTACCAGGTCAAGGTCGACGATAACACACGCATCGACGTCCTGAAGGGCTCTGTCCAGTCCCGCGATACTGCCGAATAGAAAAGCAACGCGCTTCTCCACCAATCCAAACGTACCTTTAATAGCTCAAACATATGAACGGAACCAACCTCTTCAGGCTGATTATCACAGTTCTGCTTGCCATGTGGGCAACTGCAGAGCTCATGCCACCCACAAGTACACCATTCGAGTCCTACCTCATTAAACAAGTGGTCGAGGCCACTGGTGATGACGGGGCAGTCGCCAAGACTCGCGAACAAAACCTGCAGGACTTTGGTGCTCTGGTAGGACGCGCGAACACCAAGGTTGACGAGGCAGCTGGTGATGCTACCTCGCCCTACGCAACCCTGTATACGGCCTTGCTTCGCATCGCCAAGGATGAACGGATCGATATCTCGGAATACTTCTCCAAAATAAAGCTTCAAGAGATCAAGAACCTGGACAAGAAAAACAAGATCCTCCTCACCGAGCTTTTGCGCCGCTCCAAGGGTGAGATCAGTCTCGGGCTGGACCTCAATGGTGGTGTTTCGATCACTTTCGTGGTCAATGAAGAGAGCCTTTCCAGTAACTACAATTACCGTCAAAGCCAGCTGGAGGAAGCTCGTCAGGTCATCATCGACCGTGTTGACGGACTCGGAGTAGCAGAACCAGTGGTCCGTCTCAAGGGAGCCAACCTTATTGAAGTCCAGATGCCGGGCATCAATACCGAGGACAATCCGAACATCGCTGATGTTATCGGTAAACCTGCTTTGCTTGAATTCAAGACCGTTCACCGTACTTCCCGCCCGTTCCCGGGTGCTGAACCTCCCATTGGTTACGAGGTAAAGACTCAGGAAAATGACGATTGGCAAACCGGTGAAGTGACCGAAGAGCCGCTTTACCTGACGGTCATTCCAATCATGACTGGTGAAATCATCGATGAAGCCAACCCGCAAATCAATCAGACTGGCGGATATGAAGTGACCATGGACTTTACTAGTGATGGTCGTAAGCAGTTTGCAGAAGCTACCGGACAAATCGCTGCCGGCAATGTGCCGAATCAAGGAGCTGGCCGTTTGGCCATTGTCCTGGACGGCAAGTTGGTCTCCTCTCCGACTGTTCGTGAGCGTATCAACAGCAACTCTGCCCGCATCACCGGTTCCTTTACCCAGCGTGAAGCATTCGAACTGGCAAACGCCCTGAACAACCCTCTTGCGGTTGAGCTGGATGTAGCGGAAATGTACGAAGTTGGTCCAACACTGGCTAAGGACGCTCGCGATACCAGTATTCGCGCAGGCATCTGGGGCGGCGGTTTGGTAATTCTCTTCATGCTGGTCTACTACGTTGTTGCCGGTGCAGTCTCCATGCTTACCGTGTTCCTGAACCTGTTCCTGGTTCTTGGCGCATTAGCCAGTTTCGGGGCGACAATCACCCTGCCTGGTGTAGCCGCTTTGGTCCTGACCATTGGTATGGCCGTTGATGCCAGCATCCTGATTTTCGAACGTATCCGCGAGGAACTGCACGCTGGCAAGAGCCTTCATAACGCAGTGGTTGCCGGTTACGACAAGGCGTTCTCAACAATTATTGATGCGAATATTACCACCCTCATCACCGCTCTCATCCTGGTCTGGCTCGGCAGTGGTCCAGTTCGCGGATTCGGGGTTACTTTGACTGCTGGTATTCTGGCCACAGTATTCTGTAGCTTGGTCACCAGCCGGTTTATTCTGGAATGGCTGGTAACATCTGGCCTCATCAAGAAGGCCTTCTCATTTCAGCTGTTTGAGAACACCAACTTCAATTTCCTTAACTACGCTCGACGTGCATTCATGATCTCATGGGCATTGGTCATCGTGGGAGTTATCTCCTTCTTCCTTCATAAGGATGAAGCTTTCGGTATTGATTTCACTGGAGGTGACGAAATTACTGTTCAGTACGATCAGGCCATCACTTCCGAGCAAGTGCGTGACGCGGCGGCGGCGGCTACATTTGTCGATGACGAAGGCAATACACAGTCGTTTGGTGAAGTGAATATCTTCTTCCAAAAGCCCCTCGGTGCTGCAGATGAAGTAATGATTGTGCAAACTGAAGCGGATAAGGGTCACAAGCTTTATGCCGCCCTCAATGCTGCGTTTCCTGATGCTGGTCTCTCAGAAATCGGCATGACACAAATCGGCTCCGCGGTAGGTAGCGAAGTAACCCGTAGCGCGATCATCTCAATCGTGGTCGCCCTGCTCGGTATCCTTCTCTACATCGCCTTCCGGTTCGAGTTTGGATATGGCTTGGGCGCTGTCGTTGCGACTATTCACGATATGCTGATGACAATCGGTATTTTCGTCACCTTGGGTCAAATTTTCGATATTGGAAGCGGGCAATTCTCCGCACCGATGATTGCGGCCATTCTGATGACGGTTGGATATTCCATCAATGATACCATCG
>JAUVDD010000270.1 GCA_030595525.1 Puniceicoccales bacterium | reverse complement strand
GAGTTCTACTACCTAAGTTAGTGAAAAACCACTACTGTTGGAAAGGACATCAAAATGATAATACACTCAGTCGTCTTCACGCCTAAACATGAACAGGGATCAGCCGAGGAAAAGGACTTCCTGAACGCGGCGATTAGCTTGAAAACTATCGAATCTGTAAGGAATTTCAAAGCATTCCGACAGGTCAGCAAGAAGAACAATTTCCGGTTTGGCTTGTCCATGGAGTTTGAGACAGAAGAGGGCTATCAGGCCTACAATGAAGATCCACGCCATGTGGAATTCGTACAAAAGCGGTGGATTCCAGAGGTCGTGGATTTCATGGAAATCGATTACCTTCCCTACTGATAAATTAAAATGAAAGAGCGAATACTTGGTAATAAAGGACTTCTCGTCGGCGAGGTTGGTCTGGGGTGCTGGCAATTTGGCGGCGACTTCGGTGAAATGAGCGAAGAAACGGCCTATTCCATTATGGAGCAGGCGGTTCAAAACGGTATTAATTTCTTCGATACAGCAAATGTATATGGAGGCGGCCGGAGTGAGTCTCTGATCGGGAAGTTTTTGAAAAGAACGAAGGCACCGGTCAAAGTGGCGACCAAGGTTGGCCGCGAACCGGAAGTTTTTCCGGACAACTATTCGCCAGATACATTGAGGCAGGGAATCGATGCATCCCGTGAAAGACTGTGCGTCGAGCAAATAGATTTATTGCAACTGCATTGTATTCCAACGGAGGTCATGCGTCAGGGGGAAATCTTCGACTGGCTCAGAGACGAAAAGGAAGCTGGGACAATCGCAAATTTTGGAGTTAGTGTAGAAACCGTGGAAGAGGCGCTTCTTTGCCTCGAACAAGAAGACATCCTGTCCATTCAAGTTATCTTTAATATTTTCCGACAGAAACTGGTGAAAGAACTCCTGCCACAAGCGAAGGAGAAGGGTGTCGGCATCATCGTCCGGTTGCCTTTGGCCAGCGGGTTGTTGTCCGGGAAGTTTACAACGAATACTCAATTTGCTGCCTCAGATCACCGTAACTATAACCGGGATGGGCAGTGTTTTAATGTGGGTGAGACTTTTGCCGGACTGCCTTTTGAAAAGGGCGTTGAATTAGCAGAAGGCGTGCGTGGTATTCTTCCCGATGAAGCAACTATGGTCCAGCAATCGCTAAGGTGGATTCTGGATCATGATGCAGTATCTGTGGTTATTCCCGGAGCAAGCACAGTGCAGCAGGTTCTTTCGAATGCAGGAGCTTCGGAACTTCCTTCATTGAGCGCATCAGTCCACGGCAAATTGGAACAATTCTACACGGATCACATCGCGAACCATATCCGTGGCGCGTATTAAGTCATTGGATCCCTGTGAGCACCTATTGCGATTCAGCCCCCGGACACCCGTTTCATGGTCCTTATCATGATCAGGAATATGGATATCCAATCGAAGATGATAACCAGCTATTTGAGCGACTGGTTCTGGAGATCAATCAGGCGGGCCTGTCCTGGCTGACGATACTAAAGAAAAGAGAGGCATTTAGTAGGGCATTCGATAATTTTGATTTAGACAAAGTGGCCTCATACGGGGATGCCGATAGGGAGCGTTTACTCAACGACGCGGGCATTATCAGGAATCGTTTAAAAGTTGATGCGGCAATTGCCAATGCCCGAACGATCATCGAACTGCAAAATGAGTTTGGCTCTTTTTATAAATGGTTGTGCCACCACCATCCCATGGAAAAGCCGGATTGGGTTAAATTGTTCAAGAAGACGTTCCGGTTCACGGGAGGAGAAATTACTGGCGAGTTTCTGATGAGCATTGGTTTTATGCCGGGTGCGCACGTGGAAAGTTGTTCTGTTTTTCAGAAGATCCTCACCCGTAAACCTGCCTGGCTGGACCAGCACAGCTGATCGGGACTTCTAAAAGTTCAGCGGATCAAAAGGATCCTCTGCTACCTGAATGTCCAGATCATCATCCTCGGATGACAAGTCAGAATAAAACGCAATGTTGGAGCGAACATGTGCTACCATTGTGAAGAACTTTTCAGCACTTAGACGAAGAGCCTTGAAGAAGTACAGGAGCTCAATGTCGTTTAGCCGGCGATCCTGGTTTTCAATCCGCGAAACAACGCTCCGGTCCATTGGCAGGCCCATTGCCGTAATTCGTGCCGCAAGGTCTTCCTGGGTCATTTTTGGCCTGGTTTCCTCGCGGGCACGCTTAAAAACAGGGCCAAAAGCATTGGGTGCCCCCGGATTAATAACTATCTTCATTTGGCGCCCCTCACGGCGACCAATCTATCAAATTATCAACCCTATTGTGTGTGATTATAGCACAAACGTGCTAAATGCCCACGTTTTGAAGGGATTATCCCTTGGCTAGCATTGTTTCCAGGGAAAATGATTCCATTTCCTTTTTAACACCATGGAGGAAATGTGCCCCGGCAGCTCCATTAAGCCATCGATGGTCGAAACTCAGGCAGAGGGCCGCTTGCTGGGCATGCTCATCCGGGCCACGTTTTTCCCAGTGGGCTTCTCCCAGGAAAAGGGTGCCAATTGCTGGAGGAACTACCAAAGGAAGTGCTTCCCGCACGCTGTAGCCGCCCATGCTAGTGAGAATAAAGGGTACTTTCGCCTTGGAGCGGATCTGGCCATTTCTGGCCGCTTCGATGGCCAAGGCGTATTCCTGCATGAATGCCTGTCCGTCGAGCTCACTTGCATTTGGAATGATGGCCGTGTCGAGGGCATCTTGCTGTAGGGCGACAGCGACCCCGAAATCGAACGATTCATTATGGGTGAGTGTGTCGTTTTGATTAATAGTGCAGCAGAAAATAGGATGCCGCTTCATTGCTTGAACAAGGCACCATGCAACCATCACGGTTGGGGAGGGCGCTGCTTTACCCATAGTCTCCTTGGCCAACTTCCGTGTTTCCTGGATGTTAGACCAGCCCGCCATCACAGTCATGTGGGCAGGGACGACATTCTTTAATTGTGCGATGATGTGAGGAGGCAAGCCACCTTCAGTTGGTTTATAGACCGTTTCGGCTGCCTGCTCACCATCCAATGTCTTTTGAATTGGACCAACCGGTGGAGGCGAAAAGGATTTAATAATCTCCATTTTAGCAATAACTTGTTCCACACTCACTTCGTCCCCTTCAGCGATCTTCCACTCGAGAAATTTACCTTCTAACGCGGATTCGATTGGAAAAAGGGCTTTATCCGTTTCCACTTCACACAATGGATCATCTTGCTCTATATCATCGCCCGGATTGGCAATAAGGGAAATGACCTTGGCGCTGGTGATGCCTTCTCCAAGCATCGGGACCCTGATCGGCACATCGGAAATCTCCTGTTGTGTGGAGTCATCCGCCATGCTTTCTTTCATGACCTCAAGGAGCGGATTTGCGGGTTGAGCAACCGCCGCAACCGGTGCTTCCCGGGCCCATTCAAGAGTGAGCAGTTCCTGCATCTTCTTCGCCACGTCCTTTTT
>JAUVDD010000284.1 GCA_030595525.1 Puniceicoccales bacterium | reverse complement strand
ATTTAAAGGAATTGTAGCTATGAAATTTATTATCTCTTTAAACGTTATATTCAGTATGATTTGCCTGAGTTTCTCGGGATGCCAAACGACGGAAATCAATACGGAAGTAGATCCTGATGCAAATCTAAGCGCATTCAGGACATATTCAATCCTTCCCCTTCCGGATAAGATTGCCGGGGTGGATCCGGGGATTGTCCTTCGCGTAAGGGATATGGTGCGGGATTCTGTAAAAGCAGAATTGGATGCCAAGGGATACACCGAGGTGCCAGTCTCAGGGGCGGATTTTGCCGTGAACCTTACGGGTCAAATTGTTCCCAAGGTAGATATTACTAATTGGGGATATACGGATATCAGTCATCATGGTTGGGTCAGCGGTTACCCGTACTATGGAAGTGCGATATCTGTTGATCAATATGAGGAAGGCACTTTGATAATTGAGATCTACAATCGGCCTACCAAGGAATTGGCTTGGGTTGGGTGGGGCAAGACAAGACGCTCCGAGCGGGGACCCGATCCAGATCGGATAAAGAATACCGTCGGTATGATCCTGGAATCATATCCTGATGTTTCCAAGTAATGGAATGCCTTGATTTCGGCAATTAGGTTTAGCCGCCCTGTTAATAGACCATCGATTTTACACACCAAAGTACATTTATCATGAAACATAAATTAGTTTTATTATCCTTCATTGCTTCCATTCTGATTTCAGGATGCAGTACAACAACTGAGGAATCCCAACCAGGGTCTTCGTTATCGAAAAGCGAACCTGTCACAACTTCCAAGGATTATGAAGCATTCCCGCGGACCCGTGAAAGCAGCCTGGGTAAGTTTGTGTTTCATGAACCTCAAATCGTCGAGTGGATCGATTTCCAGGAAATGATTGCTTGGGTAGCGGTGGAGATCCACCCAAAGTCCGGTGGTGAACCGGTAATTGGATCCATGAAAATATCCGCTCAAACCCGAAACTATCTGGGAGACAGATTGGTCAATGTACACGACAAGAAAGTTCTGGAAATCAAGTTTCCGGAGGATGCAATCTTCAGTGAGTCTCAGATACGTGAAGCATTGGTAACCACCCATACCAAGGAAAAGGAAATGCTGCCACTGGATGTCGTACTGGCTTACGTTTCAGATAGTGTTCCCGTCCCTGAACACGTTGCTTACAAAATGGATCCGCCAAGTATTTTTGTCAGCAAAACTCCGGCCATCCTGATCAATATCGATGGCAAACCGCTTTATGCACCGATTGAAGGAACTGACTTGGAATACATTCTGAATACGAATTGGGACATATTTAGGATTAAGGAAAAGGAAACCCTTTACTTAAGAAACGAGAATCAATGGCTGACTGCTAATAATCTGAAGAGTGACTGGGCCATCACGACTGGATTGCCGAATGATTTTTCCCGGATTCCGAATGATGACAACTGGATAGAAGTGAAGGCATCGATGGATGAGTTTTCCGTACAAAGCCAGAGCTCTTTGCCGCGAGTTTTTGTCAGTCAAACACCTGCTGAACTGATTGTTATACAGGGAGATCCAAATAAGATCAAGGTAGGGGACGGTGATTTAAATATGATTTCAAACACCAGCAGTGACCTGTTCTATAATAGTTCTCAGAATAAATATTACTATTTGGTATCAGGTCGGTGGTTTTCTGCATCAAGCCTGAATGGTGCTAATTGGTCTCATGCACCGGAGCTGCCGGAGGAATTCAAGAAAATACCGGAGGATCATCCAGCTGCCACCGTCCGTGCCAATGTCCCAGGCACAAAAGAGGCGCATGTTGCGGTTCTCGAGGCCCAGATCCCGCAGATCGCGGTTGTTGACCGTGATTCGACTACAGTTGAAGTGTTCTACACGGGCGAACCGGAGTTTAAGCCAGCAGGTGCTCCCGGGGTTGAATACGCCGCCAATACATCCTTCATAGTCATGAAGGTTGAAGATCGTTATTATGTTTGTCATAACGCAGTTTGGTTTGAAAGTGACGATGCTGAAGGACCTTGGGTAGTTGCATCGAAAGTTCCGGACAGTGTTTACACCATACCTCCGGAGTCTCCTGTATACAATGTGACACAGGTGAAGGTTTATGACTATTCTCCCGTGAGTGTCACCTTCGGCTACACATATGGATACTATGGTTGTTACCCATATTATGGCAGTGTGATTTGGGGAACTGGCTGGTATTACGATCCGTGGTCTTATTATCCTTCATACGGATATCCATACTATTACTATCCATATCCTTATACTTATGGATGTGGCGCCTGGTACAATCCCGGAACGGGCATGTATGGCAGAGCTGGATTCGCCTATGGTCCCTATGGAGGGATTGGCCGTGGAGCAGCTTTCAACCCAGAGACAGGAACCTTTGCCCGTGGCAGAGCGGCATGGGGTCCTTATGGCGGAGTTGGATCCGGTTGGGCTTACAGTCCCCGGACAGGAATTGGTGGAGCGACTCGCCGAGGTTACGATGCCTATTCATCCTGGGGTGAAACTGTTTTGCGAAGAGACGACAACTGGCTTCATACCAAAAGCTATCGGGATTCACGAGGAGGTGCAATTGGATATGAAACTTCCAGAGGTGGCCAAGGTGCTATCATAGGAAATGGAGATAACCGTGCTGTGATTGGCCGAGGTGGTGATAATGGTAATAAGTTCGTTGGCAAGGATGGAAGTGTTTACAGAAAGGATGAGAACGGTTGGGCAAAACATGACAATGGCGACTGGTCCCCATTGACTGCTCCGAGTGATTTGAAAAATAAAGTCTCCGAGATAGATCGGGACCAATTAAGCAGTCAATTACAGAAAAGCAGGGATCAATTCAACGCACGACAGACTGAAAGAGATTTCTCGAGTATCCGTCAGGATGGGTCCCAGCGATCCGCGCGAAACAGTTCATGGAGTGGTGCGAATATTCCAGCCACTTATCAACTTGAAAGAGATTGGAATGCACGATCCAGAGGTAACAGCCAGTTCCAGAATTATCAGCGCAGCGGTGGAAACAACTTCAATCGTGGAGGCAGTAGTTTTGGCGGTCGCTCATTCAGAGGTCGATAGGCCGAAATGAATACAAGCAGAGGAATAGTTCGGTCCGCAAGTATCTGGGGCATCCTATTCTTGGGCTTGTGTTTATCTGGATGTGTTCTCCAGGAAATCAAGCGCCAATCCATAGTGATCTCTGATTTAGGGGTAATATCAGGATCTGTAACGAATGAGTCAGAAGAAGATGGAGCAATACAAGTTGCCCTTTTTCGAGTAGAAGGCGAATTCTTCGAACCAGTGAACACTGTTCTTCTCTCCAAAAATGGCGAGTTTCGCTTTGATGTGTTTCCAGGG
>JAUVDD010000034.1 GCA_030595525.1 Puniceicoccales bacterium | reverse complement strand
GTTCCGATAATGCTACAACTATTGATTTTCTGGAACGAAGAAAAATAAGCTCAATTGCCACATCACCAGATGCCAATAATGATCTCTGGGAAGCGGACCTTCGCCAACCGACTGCGATCATTTTAGGATCAGAGGATAACGGGCTGAGCACGGACTGGCTGAATAACTTTAGTTTGTACAAGCTTCCGATGCAGGGTGTCACCGACAGCCTGAACGTTGCTTCTACAGCGTCAATCGCCCTGTTTGAGGCAGTCAGACAACGGGTTACTCAACCTCGCTGACCTTTTTCTCAGCCAACTGATTCAGCGCCTTGAGATCCAGTTTGCCCGATGCCAGGCTAGGTATCGCATCAACACGAACAATAATCTTCGGTATCCAAAGATTGGGAATTCCCTCGCGGGTTAAACGCTCGCGCAAGTCACTGGGATTAATTTCCACCGCAGCCAAGACCACCAAAGCCTCGCCTTTAACCTCGTCTGAAATACCGGTAACCGCCACCAATGGGGATTCCGCGTCCTCCAATTGGAAACATGCGGCAATGACTTGCTCCAGCTTTCCATGTGGAACCATTTCGCCGCCGAGTTTTGAGAACCGACTGATTCGCCCTTCAATAAAAATGTATCCATCAGGATCAATCCGTGCCAAGTCACCCGTTCTGAACCATCCATCACAAAATGCCAGATCGGTGGCCTCCTTGTTATTGAGGTAACCCGTAAAGACGTTGGCACCCTGTACATCAAGTATGCCCTGCTTGTTCAGGCCTAGCACTTCCCCTGATGCTGGATCAACAACGCGTGCCCGCATACCATCAATCAAACGCCCTACCGATCCCAATTTCTTCTGGGCCGGGATGTGTTTATATTCGGGCAAGTTGATGCTAACGACCGGGGAGGTCTCGGTTAATCCGTAGCCTTCCAAATAAGTCGACCCAAAATGGTTTTCCCAGCGGGCATCAAATCCGGGCGGAGTTTTTTCGGCTCCACCCACAACATATTGGAGGGAAGATAGCTGCTCTTTGGTAGCTCGTTTAAAGTAGGGTCGCAGGAAAGTGGGCGTGCCCATCATAACGGTCACTTTCTCTTTCTCAATCGCTTCGGCAATTTTCCTTGTCTCAAGAGGCGATGGCAGAGTTACCGAACGAACTCCGTAGAGCATCGGATACCACATCGTTGCTGTATATCCGAAGCTGTGGAAGGTTGGCAGACAGGCTAGGAGGATCTGCTCGTTGTGTAGAAGGTGGCATCTCTCAATCTGGATGCAGTTCCCAATGATATTCTTATGGGTTAGGGCAATCCCCTTCGGCAAACCGGTGCTGCCGCTGGAGAAAAGTAAGACTGCTTCCCGGTCACCACCCTCCGTCGGGACATTGTATTTCTTAATCAGGGTTTCCGAAGGCAACAAACTTACCAGCGCGAATCGCTTGATGATGTCCTTCTTGTTCAGGAATTTACGCTCATCAACCAAATCGATGGTTTTCTCCGGCCAGGGGAAATCCGGGAATTTATCCATAACTGGCTTTGCACTGATAACCGTTTGAACTCCACCGATCTCCAATGCTGTTTCAACTGAATGACGTCCCGCACTGAAATTGAGATTCACCGGGATCTTGTCGATCAAGTTCAGTGCTAGATTGGTCAGGATGCCACCCAATCCGGCAGGAAATACCACCCCTACGCGCCGGTCCGGAATGGTCTTTTTCCAGCGTTCGGCCATGGTCAGAGCCACAGCCAGGATCATGCCGCTCTTCAGTTCCTTGCGCCCTTGCGCCAAATCAACCACGTGCTTTCTGAATGGCTTTCCCGCCAAACTGCGAACGCCGAGTGCCGCCAAGTGTGATTGAAGCTTCGGCAAACGATTGAATTCCTCGTAGCCCTTGTCTAAAATATATTCCTCTTTACTCATGATTCGTTTTTCCGAATCTGGCAATTTCGCGTCTCATGGTCAAGACTGACCATGACATAAATACTTCCGCAGCAGTTGTATCAGTAAAAATTGGCCACTTACTTCCAGGAAGCGATCAACCGGACATAATACTTGTGGTCCAACTGCTTCTTATTTTTCTTCGGCACGTTATTGAACTTACTGGTCAGTCCAAACCGGATCTTCCAGGGACTTGCCTTGCTGAGCGGCATGTTAATTCCAGAATCATGGGTAAGAATGAATTCGTCAGAGCTATTAAAAGAGGGTACAACCCGTATGATCCCTTGAAATTTATCCATGGGGCAAATTGCCAGTTTATATCCAATCCAAAATCCATACCGGGAAATTTCCTGGATTCGCCTTTATATTCTTCCTCATATCGATAACTCAGCCCTGACCGGGCTTCCAAATCAAGTGCCTTTGAATCGTATATCTTGTAGGAAAGGCCGGCCGCTGATGTAGACCGGAAATCAATCCCCTCAAATTTGTCTCGTTCCAGTTCCTCACGGAGAAAGAATCCAAACTTTTTGTAGAAGAAATTCGTATAGCGACCTCCTAAAATCATTTCATTAGAGGAAAGCTTATCCTTATTCGTCGCGTAGGAATATCGACTATAGAGATCTACTCGGTAATACTGCTGCAGATACTTTGTATCGATATTTAGTCCAATATCCATTTTCTCCGAATTACCCTCATTCCCAGTCAGATTCATTCCTGCATCCAATTCCCATCCGTATTTCTTTTTAGCTGGTGCAGCTGGCTTCTTGGCTGCAACCGGTGGCTTCTTGGTTGCGACTGGTGGCTTGCTCCCCGTTGGAGGCGCTTTCTTTACAATGGCCGGTTGACTGGGTTTGGGCTTCAGAACAGGGGGGGTTGGTGCACTAATCAATCCAACAGGAAGCTTTTCCGAAAGGCTCTTTTTTGTGATTACCTTGGAAATTTTCCCCGCCTGCACTTCAACGATACCCGCATACTCCGTCTGCAAGCGGATAACCTCAGCTGTTGATTCGATGATGATTCCAGTTAGAACCGCTCCACCCTTGATCTCAATTCTATCCGGAGAGACCGGCTTTGTTTCACCAAAACAAAGGCCTGCCAACATGATGATGGCGAAAAACAGATTGAGACATTGCTTACTCATTTTACCCGAATAAGAAAATGAACCGATGTGTATCCAAATCAACTTCGAAATAAAAAAAAATGAAAATATTTAAAATCCTTCCTTGATGTTGGGGTCAGCTTTTACTTCATAAACGTATATGAATCTATTCGAACAGGTCACAGCCGCTCCACCGGACCCAATCCTCGGGCTCACCGAGGCTTTTCGCAATGATCCGAATCCGGATAAAATCAACCTGACTGTAGGTGTTTATCAGGACGCGACCGGGACCGCTCCCGTTCTGGACTGTGTTCGCGAAGCAGAAAAACGTTTAGCGGCCGCCAATGGTTCGAAATCATACCTCCCGATTAACGGTCATCCCGACTATATCGGCCACACCCAGAAACTCGTATTCGGTGAAGGAGACGAAAGGATTCAGACTGGCTGTATCGCTTCTGCCCATACTCCAGGTGGAACAGGTGGGCTCCGACTGGCTGGTGATTTTGTCCGTCAATGTCTTGGCCAGCGCACCATCTGGGTCAGCAATCCCACTTGGGCTAACCACCAAGGTATATTTTCCCGGGCTGATTTGGACATCGCCGTCTATCCGTATTACAATGTGGACAGCCACGACCTGAACGTGGAAGGAATGATCACTGTTTTGGAAGATATCCCGGAAAACGATGTGGTTCTCTTCCACGCCTGCTGTCACAATCCGACCGGCGTGGACCCTTCCGAGGAGATCTGGAAAACCATCGCCAAGGTCTGCAAGGAACGCCGACTCCTCCCAATCATTGATTTTGCTTATCAGGGATTTGCAACCGGCTGGATCGACGATGCCGTGGCAATCCGGGCCTTTTCCGAATACGGGATGGAATTTCTGGTCTGCTCTTCGTTCTCCAAGAATTTTGGACTTTACCAGGATCGTGTTGGCACACTCCATGTCGTGGCCAAGAATCCTGGGGAATCCAAAAGGATTCTCAGTCAATTAAAAGTGCTGGTTCGTACCAATTACTCAAATCCACCGGCCCATGGAAGCGCCATCGTCTCAACAGTCCTTAACGACAGGGACCTGACACAGCAATGGGAAGAGGAGTTGAAGGCGATGCGGACCCGGATCAATTCAGTTCGCGAGCAATTTGTGGATGGCTTGTCGAAAGCAGGCGCGCCCGGAGACTTCTCCTTTATCAAGGAGCAAATGGGCATGTTCTCTTTCTCGGGATTGACTCCTGGACAGGTTCAGTATCTGCGTGATCAATATAGCATCTATATTGTGAAGAGCGGCCGCATCAACGTTGCCGGCGTTAATGATCGAAACATCGATCGTCTTTGCTCAGCTATCGCCGATAGCCTGAAAATGTAGTTTCGATCAGCCAAAAAGATCCTGAATCTTGCGAACTGTCGCCACCAAGGCGTCCACTTCTTCCTTTGTATTATAGAAGGCAAAGCTGGCGCGTGCGGTTCCCGGAAGTTGTAATCGGATCATCAACGGCTGGGTGCAGTGGTGCCCGGACCTAATGGCTATGCCCTCCGCATCGAGGAATGAAGCGATATCGTGCGGGTGAGCGGATTCTGACACGAACGAGACGACCGAGGCCTTCTCGCCACCCTCTCCGATTATCCGGATGCCGGGAATCTCCCGCAGTCCAGCTTCAGCCAATTGCAGGAGGGCAGCTTCATGCTGGTGCAGCCTTTTTCTGTTCAGACTGTTGAGAAAATGGAGACCGGCGGACAGGGCGATCGCTCCGGAAATATGCGGAGTACCGGCCTCAAAGCGCTCTGGTGGGCCTTTAAAACAGCTCTTCTCCAATGTGACAGACTCAATCATGTCACCCCCGCCCTGATACGGCGGCAGAGGCTCCATCCTGTCATATTTACCATACAGTACACCGATTCCGCTTGGACCGAAAACTTTGTGACCGCTGAAAACCAACCATTCGCAATCCAGCTCCTTCACATTTACATCAAAATGTGGGACACTTTGAGAAGCATCAACAATCACTGGTATATTCCGCTCATGTGCTGAGTCGATGATCTGCTTGATTGGATTAACCACACCAAGCGAGTTCGAAACGTGGACGATTGAAACCAGCGCGGGCTTCAGGGTTTCCAGCTTGTTCTGGAAGTCCTCCATATCCAGCCGTCCCTCGTCTGTGATACGGGTGGCTGCCAGCTTGATACCGGTGCGGTCACGCAACAACTGCCAGGGCACAATATTGGCATGATGTTCCATTTCCGAAATCAGAACAGTGTCCCCGTCCTTTAGCACCGCCTGTCCGAGACAGGATGCCAACAGATTCATGGCTTCGGTGGTGCCACGAGTGAAGACAATTTCCTTTGCATCGGAAGCCCCAATAAATCCAGCCACCGCAGCGCGAGCATCTTCATACTCTTCGGTTGCCCGCTCCGATAAAGCGTGAACACCCCTGTGGACATTCGCATTCCCGTGCGCATAGAAATGGGCAATCTTGTCGATAACGGCTAATGGCTTTTGTGTTGTTGCCGCGTTATCCAGATAAATCAGCGGTTTTTCGTTAACTTTTTCTACCAAAATGGGGAAAAATGACCGGATCTTGGCCAATTCAGATTCTTCGAGAAGTAAAGGCGTAACCATGATCGAAACCTATTCAATGAATTTCTAACTGCAAGCGCTTCGTCTTGCATTGTTTGAATTTCATGGTTTTTACAAGTTCTCAAAATCGATCTTCACTGTAAAGGCGGCTATCTCCATGCAAGGCATGGGGGGATTGGTGGAATCTCTTACTCGGGTACTGCAGAATTCCGGATGGGAAAATGTATCGGGATCAGCCCAGCAACAGGATGCGGACGACTCACCTCCCCAGTGAGTCGTCAATAGCATTTTGCTGACGAGCAATATCGTGCAAGGTGACAATTCCGTTCACTTTGTGGGCATCCTTGGAGCTGACCACCGGCGCTTGCAGAACGTCTTCCATCACCAGAACCTGTGCAACATCGCGAATGGATGATTCAGGCAACAAGGTGACCAGCTTTTGCCCATCTATCAGTTCGGCCACATTTTTACCGCCATCTCGAACCGCCAAATCCTCCAATTCGTGATGAGTGACCATTCCCTGTAACTCGTTTTCAAGCATTACCGGATAGGCGTGATGTCGATTCGCATTTGCCTTAATCTTTGCCAGCACTTGTTCAACTGGGGATCCAGCATCTACAACAACCGGATCGAAGGTCATGATCGTACTTACCGGGAGGTTGCGCCAATCCTGATCACCTTGATATTGCGGCATCTTCTTTAAAGTGATTTTATCCTGCAAAAGCAGGGCATCATAAAGGGGTACCGGCTGGAGTTTGCCAGATAACAGCCATGCCAGCATATTGCCGACCATTAATGGCAGGATCAGGGCATACTGACCGGTCATCTCCCAGATGATGACGATCGAGGTCATTGGACAACGGATGACCGCGGCAAAAAACGCCCCCATTCCCAAAAGTGCCAGCGCTCCAACGATTTCGTTGCTGTAATTAAAGGCAGGCTGAAAAATCAATCCAACCAGTGCACCGAGCATGCCGCCAATGAACAGGGTCGGAGCAAATAAGCCACCGCTTCCACCGCTTCCGTAGGCAAGAACTGTGGCAATGATTTTCCCAAAGAACAACAAGGCAACGACTGAAATGAGGACCAATCGTCCATTCAATGCGGCGTCCAGATCACCGTATCCGATACCGAAAATGCCCAGATTACCGTCCGAGATCCATGCCACTGTCGCTCCAACCAATCCTACGCCGAGGCCACCAATAGCAGGTTTAAACCACCTTGGAATTTGAAGCTTGTTGGTAAATAAGTCCCTGGATTGCAGAATGGCTCCCACAAATGCGTGCCCGAACAGGGCGCATAAGAAACCCAGGGGAATCGCCAACAACATCCACCAGTCGGTTGTAACCAGCCCGAGTTCGATGTCGAATGCCGGGTGTTCTCCGATCAATATACGTTGGACTGCCGCCGCAATGACTACCGTTATGAATATCCCAAAAAATGATTTGCTGGAAAAATCACCAATCAGTTCCTCGAAGACAAAGAACACCGCCGCCATGGGTGTATTGAAGGCCGCCGAAATTCCCGCACCCATTCCCAGCGGAACCATCGCCTGAACACGTTTCTTGGCCAATCCAAAGGTCTGACCTATCTTGGAGGCAATCGCCGAGCAAATATGGACAGTTGGCCCTTCGCGTCCGAGACTCATTCCAAATCCCACGGATACGGTTCCCACAATAAACCGGTAAATCGCTTCACGAAAGGGTATCACTCCAAAGTTGCGGTAATACTGGGCCTTGGTTCGAGGGATGCCAGAACCAGCTGCTTGAGGATTCCCATAAACCAGGATCAGGCCCGTGAGTAATCCACCAATAACAGGAGCCATCCCCAAGTAGACATAACCCATTGTCCCATAGCCATCGCTCAACCAGCTAGAGAATGCCTTTACGAAATGAAACACCAGTTCAATTGCCTTGTGGAAAGCCACGGCTGCCAACCCACAAGCCAGCCCGGTTATTATCCAAATGATCAGATAGCGCTGGGTATCTGTGAAGTGATGCCGAAGATATTCGGGCAGACTCAGTCTGGCGCGCTTCAGCTCTCCTGGATTGGCATCACTCATTCGGGGTATTAACTCTACCCGATTGATCCAATACAAGGTGAAAAGATTCCACCTCAGGATTATGGCCCATAATCCCGTTGGATGAGATTTATATAATCTCTCCTACGCTTGATTTTCCGGGGCAAATGAACATGCTGATACTAATCTCAAATCTTACTCTTTGTATATGGATCAACATCTCTACCTCTCTTTAATCCCAGAAGCACTCATCTATTCACAACTTTCGCCGGAACGGTTTGGCAAATATATGGCCATCGGGGACAAGAAACTGACCCGTGGTCCCGCTATATTTTTTGAAGTTGTTCCGGAATTTTCTTCGGAGAATTTCCAGATGGATGCTGCCCGGGCAAAATGCGAACCCCATCCGGATGGGTCATCAAGGCGCTCCTCCTATGTCTCGGTTTACAATGTCTTGTCCAATGTTCCCATTGACTCATTGGGCAAGTTGTATCTCACGACCAAGGATGGCGTTACCTTGGAGCTGGCTCCAACAAGAGAGGAACCACCTGCCAAACAGGGATTCCATCTCTATCAGGAAATATGTCCGGTTTTCCCGAAAGTAGCCACACCCCTCGGACCCAAGGCCTTTGCACTCTATGTGACAAATCCAGCCAACCCGGTCTTTTTGCCGCGGGTTGTATTCTGTGACCTGAGATTAAATGGGATGGCCACGGATCCGGAGAAAAGCTCCGCCTCGAATTTACCCTACAGTGACATGAATCACCTCCGGGAGTGCCTGACTTCCTTGAAATACAAAACGGACAAGATGACCAAGATCGTTCACCGCGATCTGCACAAGGATCTGATCTATCCGGTAGTTGAGAGAGGATTCTATGTGGGTGATCAGGAAGATTTCGTATTTTACCCGTTCCCGAGTGAAGACGATCTCGAAGGCAAATATCATCGCTGGTGGAGCTCCGCGACATCCGTATCCCGGTTCTAAGTGCTTCCGGTTACACCCAATTTCAGAAAAAGGATTTAGAAGATGACCGAATCTATCCGTATCATTGTACCCTTTCTTGGCCTATTTGGCCTTGCTTGTGCCTGGTTTATCTACACCCGAATTCGCCGTCTGCCTGCCGGAGAGGGGGAGATCAGCGATATTGCAGATCAAATTCACAACGGTGCGATGGTTTTCATGAAACGGGAATTCAAGATCCTGTTGGTTTTCGCCGCATTGGTTGGCGCAATCCTCTGGTTCAAGGATCATTTTGAATCGATGGCCTTTTTCCTTGGCGCGGCCTCCTCGGGAGTAGCCGGTTTCATTGGAATGTACTCTGCCACCAAAGCCAATGTGCGCACCACAATTGCCGCTTACAACAAAGGTGCCCAGGAAGCTCTCCGGACAGCCTTCTTTGGAGGAACCATCATGGGGCTTACGGTCGCTTCCATGGGGCTCATCGGGGTCGGCGGATTGTTTGTCTTTTTCGGTGATTCGGAGCATGATATTCATATCATTCACGGGTTTGCCATGGGTGCTTCCCTCGTAGCGATATTCTTCCGTGTAGGAGGAGGCATTTTCACCAAAGCAGCTGATGTCGGGGCTGACCTCGTCGGCAAACTGGAATCCGGTATCCCGGAGGATGATCCCAGAAATCCAGGTGTTATCGCTGACAATGTAGGCGACAATGTGGGTGATGTGGCAGGCATGGGCTCCGACTTGTTTGAATCCTACTGCAATGCACAGATTGCCTCCATGGCCATCGCTGCCACAATGACTTCAGGAATGGTTAGTGAAATTGCTGAATCTTCATACAGCCTGATGTTTCTCCCGCTGGCACTGACTTCCTCCGGATTGATATGTTCCCTTTTGGGAATGATAGTCGTTCGTGTGGCAGCCAACATGGAACCGGCCAAAGCCCTTCGTTCAGGAACAATTTCCGCAACGGTCATATTTATCATCGTTGCCTATTTCGTCATGCAGGCATTGGGCGTTTCCAATATGGTATGGATGTGCGTTCTGGCCGGATCGTTTGGAGGGACAATAATTGGATTGGCCACGGAATATTACACGGGTGGACAACCGATGAGAGATATCGCCAAGTCTTCCCAGACTGGTGTGGCCACGGTCATGATCTCAGGTTTGGCCACTGGCATGCAGTCAGTGGTTGTACCGGTTTTAACAGTTGCCGGAATCCTCATGCTGACAAGTACACTGGCTGGCCTTTATGGGGTTGGTATCGCTGCTGTCGGTATGCTTTCCACCATCGGAATCACAATGAGTATCGATGCCTATGGACCAATAGCGGATAATGCCGGAGGCATCGCCGAAATGGCTGGTTTGGGCAAGCGGACACGAGACATTACCGACTCACTGGACGAGGTTGGGAACACGACCGCTGCCATTGGCAAGGGGTTTGCGATTGGGGCAGCAGCTCTTGCCAGTTTGGCGATTATCGCAGCCTATGTGAATGTTGTACGCGCCAAACACGAAGAATTTTCATTGGAACTATCGGATCCCACCGTTCTTACCGGAGTATTCATCGGCGGTATCCTGCCCTTCCTGGTCAGCTCGATTACCATGAACGCTGTTGGCTCTGCTGCCGCTGAAATGATCGAGGAAATCAGGCGGCAATTTAGGGAGATTCCCGGCTTACTTGATGGCAATGCCAAACCCGATTCTGCACGATGTATCGATATTGCCACCGAGGCAGCGATTCGAAAAATGTTCCTGCCTGCGGCAATTGCGGTGCTGAGTCCTGTGGTGGTTGGTTTGACATTTGGCCCAGCCACTTTGGGTGGCATGTTGGTCGGTGCCTTGCTCGGATGCGTCCTGATGGCGCTCCTTATGGCAAATGCCGGTGGAGCATGGGACAATGCCAAGAAGTATATCGAACAGGGCCATTTTGGTGGCAAAAACTCACCTTCTCACCGGGCTTGCGTGGTAGGCGATACAGTCGGTGATCCGCTCAAGGATACGTCCGGACCATCCATGAACATTCTTATAAATGTCATGGCAATTGTTGCCTTGGTTATTGCTCCGCTTCTTTAGTCGGCTTGTTCAGACTATACTGAAAAAGTAATCCTTCGATAGACCCATTAAACAAAGTTAAGCCACTGTCAGTTTTTAATCGGATCTGGCGAGCTGCCTTGCGATTGGCAGTGAACACAGAAAGCCGGCCACCGGGAACCAACCGTTTGGCTGCGTAGCCAATTTCGCGATACAAGAGAGGTAGTTCCTCATCTCTCCCAATTCGCTCCCCGTAGGGAGGATTGGTGACCATTAAAGCATCTGGTAATTCACATGGAAGATCCTGGAAATCCGAATCATGCCACTCAATCGCGGCTTCTGGAAAGTGTTCCTCTTGAATTGATTTTGCCAGCTCAAGAACTTTCGAATCCACATCGCCTCCAACCACTGGATGTCGTGGCT
>JAUVDD010000029.1 GCA_030595525.1 Puniceicoccales bacterium | reverse complement strand
TGGCATCTGCACCAGGCATAATGTAATATGGAAGAGCCCACAGGCTAAAGGGGCCGATGCGGACAGTAAGCAGCAGGCTAACCATGAGCGCATAGCCGGAAAGAAGCAGATCGGGGCGGGTAAACTTCCATTCCTTGCGCTTACGAATTACCGACACAGCCACCATACATGCAACGAGCACGGTAACCACCGGTAGGCATAGTTCAAATGACCATCGGTGTTGATCCGGATAGGACCAGATCATTTTATTAAGGTAACCCCAGACAAGGTTGTAATCAGAGTGGTTAAAGATGTTCCATAAAAGAGGGACACTATCTAAGGCCACCGACAGAGACCGTCCCCCCATTTCCTGTCTCACCGGCAGATAGGTCCATATGAACAAGCCCACCCAGAGTATAAAGACGATGAGGCCAGGCATGAGGCTTCGCCAGGCAACTCTGGATGGCCAAAGGAACGAGATGGTTTTCCTTGGCCCGTAAACAAAAAATGCGGAAACCAGGGCGATGATCAGCCCGAGGAACAAGAAAAAGGCCGCATAGAATGTACTATAGACAAGGCTACCGAAAAGAGTGGTGAATAGCAGAAAATTCCACTTGAGGGACTTATCCGGATTTCTCAGGCGAATCAGTGTTTCCTCTAAAAAGATCAGAATGGCCGGCAAAAGCCAGATTGCCAAAAGCTGGATATGAGAGTTCCGGATATTCAGGTAGAACGGTGATGCGATGACGAAAAGCAAAGCGCCCCAACCGGCCAAGGCAGGATGAATGCGACGACGCTTCCGTAACCAAACCAACATGCCCCAAAAACCTGCAGACGCCAACAGCATTTGAACGAGCTGAAAGGCGATAAACATATCCACTCCCATAAACCGAAGGGCGGAGTAGGGGACTCCTTGAAGAAAGAAAGTGTCACTGTACCCGAGGGTGTTGTTGACCGGATAGAATATATTGAGATTCCGCCATTCTTCCAGCCCGGAGAAAACACGAAACCAGTGCTCATGGAGAAATTGGATAAGTTGGCCGTCCGCCAAATCTCCAACTATCAGATCCCCGCCGGACAAGAAAAAGGACCTGAAGATTACAGCGAGCGCCAAAAGCCACAACAATGTGTAAAATATACCCGTAAACGCTTTTCCAATTGCCGGCCTCATGGTGGGATATTTTATGGTCCGGGTTTCTCCAGCAAGGCAATTTATTCTCTATAATCTTGATTATGCGGGCATTAGGAACAAGAAACTGCTTAGTATGAAAATATCCGTTGTCATCCCTTGCTATAATGAGGAAAAGACTATTCGCAAAATAGTCGATCGCGTTAAAAAAGCACCGATTAATCTTCATGAAATCATAATTGTGGACGACTGTTCACAGGACGGTACGCGTGAGTTGCTCAAGGGATGGGCCGAGGACGAAGTGATTAAGATACACTATCACGACGTCAACCAGGGCAAGGGCGCGGCACTACGTACAGGATTTAAAAAGGTGTCTGGGGATGTGATTATTATCCAGGACGCGGATTTGGAGTATGATCCGAAGGACTATCCCTTATTGATGGAGCCGATCGAATCTGGCGACGCCGATGTTGTGTTTGGATCCAGATTTATGGGCGGGCGACCCCATCGCGTCGTCTATTTCTGGCACATGATGGGGAACCGCCTCCTGACATTGGCGAGTAACATGATGACCAATATCAATCTTACTGATATGGAAACCTGCTTCAAGGTGTTCAAAAGAGAAATTCTGGAACAGGTTGAAATTGAAGAAGATCGATTTGGATTTGAACCAGAAGTAACTGCCAAGGTCTCAAGGTTGAATTGCCGCGTATATGAGGTGGGAATTTCCTACTATGGCCGCACCTATGCTGAAGGGAAGAAAATCGGCTGGAGGGATGGTGTTCGTGCAATTTATGCAATCATCAAGTACAATATATTTAAGCGATCTTGATGATTGGCACATTTGAACTGACGATTTTAGTATCCTACTTTCTCCTGATCCTCGGTATTGGCTGGTACAAGGGCCGGAATGAAACGTCTGTAGAGGATTACATGGTTGGCCGTCGCCAGGTTCCCTGGCTGGCTGTACTTGGTTCATTGGTAGCGACGGAGATCAGTGCTGCAACATATCTTGCCGTCCCGGGAGTCGGGTTTTCCGAGAATATGACCTATCTGCAGTTTGGATTTGGTAGCTTTTTTGCACGGATCTTCATTGCTACAGCATTTATAGGAGCCTTCTACAGGGCCAACTGCCTAAGCATCTACGAATACCTGAAAATCCGCTTTGGGGGTCGCACTCAATACACTGCATCCGTGTATTTTATTGTGACGCGCATCCTTGCATCGGGCGTACGGCTGATGATAGCGGTTACCGGCTTTTCGGTTATTCTAAATGTTCCATTTGGCTGGAGTTTGCTGCTCTTCGGGTTCATCACGCTGGGCTACACGGTTATCGGGGGTATTCGATCGGTTATCTGGACAGACTGCGTTCAGGCGATTGTTTTTATTTCCGCCGGATTATTGGGCGCCGGCTGGTTGATCAACGAGCTGGGAATGGATTTGCTGCTGGAAACGGCCAGAGAAGCGAATCGGTTCGAATTACTTCGAATCGTTCCGGAAGGGGATGGAGTCCTGGGGTGGTTAAATGATCCAAACTGGTTCTTTACTGCGGTGTTGTTCGGATTCGCCAGCACGGTAGCGGCTCTTGGAACCGACCAGGATATGGCGCAGCGCCTCCTGTCCAGCAAGACCGCCAACCAGGCGCGACGCAGCCTGATTATCAGTGGGTTTATTGCCATTCCAGTAGCGGCTCTTTTTCTGTTTTTAGGAACAGCCCTGTACGCCAACTTTCAAATAAATCCCGATCCGGAATTCCCCACGAAAGTAGTGGATGGGCTGTCTGTTCCCGACGGAAATAAAGCCTTCTCGTATTTCATGACAACCGGAATACCGGCATGGCTCAGGGGTCTTCTTCTCACCGGCGTGCTGGCGGCAGCCATGTCTAGTCTCGATTCTGCCATGGCGGCGCTCAGTACGTCCATGGTCAGAGACCTGGTTCAGCCCTTGGTTCCGGGGATTAAGGATGAGGGGCGCTGGTTATGGATCAGCCGAGGATTTACAGTGCTTTTTGCGGTGGTTTTAATGTGCACAGCCTGGCTGCTACAGGACGAAGGAACCTTCCTTTGGTTGGCGTTTAAAATCACAAGTCTCACCTATGGCAGTCTGTTGGGCATATTTTTATTGGGCAGATTCAGTACCCGCGGATCTGATAGGGGGAACCTAATAGCAATGCTCGGGGGAACGGCTGTTTCTGGTCTGGGGCTCTGGCTTATTGAAAAAGGACATCTGCCTCTGGCGTGGACGTGGCTCCTTGTGATTGGAACATCTGTTACCGTTCTAATCGGGACATTTACAAAACCTACAGACAAATAAATTTCTCAGGTAAACTCCTGATATAAATTCAGGTAAATTCCTAATAGGAATTCAGTGAAAATCATGATAGGCTATAGGCAGGATAGAGTAGTGCTAGGATGAAACCATTTAAAAACAAGCAGGACAAGACCCCTGATGAAGCTTTGCAGCAGTCGCTGTTCAAGGAGTATTACCCATTGGTTTTGTCGATTGTGGAAGAGATCCAACCACTTCTCCAAATTAATGTCGATCAGCGCGAAGTTCTGTCAATGGCCAGCATGATGCTTGGAAAGCTTACTCAGCAGGGCCAGAGGGTTGGGCGGCGTGAGCTGAGAAAAGCCATTGAGCAATATCTGGTTGAGACCTATGCCCTTGAAAAAGACAGGGAGAAATTTTTCAGCGAGAGCGATCCCCCCTTAATACAGGCGGAGGATATGACCGGAAGCCGGATTCTGATAGTCGATGACAGCGAAATGGCCCGCCGGCAGATTAATTTTTTCCTAAAAAAGGACGGGTACGAAGTTTATGAGGCAAAATCGGGAGAAGAAGCATTGTGGCTTGTCCACGAAGTCGATCCCGAGCTGATTTTAATGGATGTCTCAATGGACGGAATGGATGGAATGGAAACCTGCCGGCGCCTGAAGGACGATGAGGACAACAGCACCCTGCCAGTAATATTCCTTTCAGCAAAGGGAGAGAGAGATGAGATTGTGAAAGGCTTCAAGTCGGGCGCAATTGATTACATTGTTAAGCCCTTTCATCCAACGGAAAGCCTTACGCGAATTCGCACGCATTTGCGGGTCAAAAAATTGGCAGAGTTGAGGGAAAAGAATATCCTGGAACTTAAGCACCTTAATAAAACAAAGGACCGCGTACTAAGGATTGCTTCTCATGATTTGCGAAATCCAGTGGCGGCAATTGCCGGATTGGCAGAATTCTTGAAGGACGACTGCGATAATTTGTCGGAAGGACAAAAAGAGATAGTAGACTGCATTGAGGAAGCCGGAAAAAGCGTGGTTTTGCTGTTGAATGAGTTGTTAGACATTTCCGCATTCGACAGCGGTCATCTGGAGCTCAACAAAGAGGAGCTGAATCTTTGCAAGCTAGTCCACAATCTGGTTCCCCTGTTCAGGGGAGAGGCTGATCGAAAAGACATCACGCTCACCTTCAACTGTGAAGGCAACCTCCCGAAGGCATACATCGATCGCCAACAAATTCGTCGAGTTGTCGACAACCTTCTTAGCAATGCCTTTAAATTCACCCCTACTGGAGGGAACATTTTAGTAAGGGTGATTGCTGAAGAAAAAGGAATTTGTCTACAGGTGGACGATACGGGACCGGGTATTCCAATTGAGGAAGCCGATCGCCTGTTTATTGAATTTGGAACGACCTCAAATATCCCGACAGGCGGAGAAAAGAGCACAGGCCTTGGCCTGTCGATCTGTCAGCGCATCGTTCGCGCACACGATGGGTCGATCGATTATGTGAATTTACCTGAAGGAGGCGCTCGTTTCAGCGTTATCCTGCCGGTACTAAAAAATTAGAAGACGGTTTCTCTTCCGGTTTTTATTTAAGGGATTCAAAAACCCGGTATACGGCGTCTTTGTAGGGAAGGGGATCACCCGATTTTTGCTTATGGAAGTGCTGAGCATGTCGAGCAGCCCGATCGATTAATTTATGGTTACTCGGCTTCACCTTCGTCATGAGGTTGCTCTCGAACAATCCCAACCGGCCCATAACAAGCGTACTCTGAGCATTCAGTGCGCACTTTAGGGCAAGGTGCTTTATCAGCAACGGTTCTCTGTTTAAACCAAAGTCATATGTGTGGCCGGCAAACTCGAGCGTTGGTCCGGTTCCGAAAACCAGATATGGGTACTGTTTAACCTCCGGAAGGCGTGCGCTCCGCCAGTTCGCGGAATCCGAGGAAATATCGTAACCCATCAAAGTCTCGCTTGATGCTACCCGGGAAAACTCGGACCAATCCAACGCCCGGGGTGAGCGTTGAAGCAAAACCTGCCAGGCGGATTCCGGATTGTCTGTTCCCTGAATAGACAAATAACTCCAACAGCTTCTTTCCTCTGGCCACAACCGGTTTTCAAAAGGATCCAGGGAGAAGGTGGGTGATCTCTCGGTGGTATCTGTCAGTACCGTAATGCCATACCTATCCGTCTCATAAAGCACCTGTTGTCCCGACTTATAGATATTGGACTCTGCTTCGACGAATGGGGCGAGGTGTGAATAATCCGCTTCCTTGATAAGCTGATGGAAGGCTTCAATTAGGTCCATCGCGGACTCGTGACCAAGCGCCTCGGAGAGTGCTGCTCCAGCAACAAGCATCTGGGTTGTTGTTGCCTGTAGGCGAGTGCTCCCTGCCAGTGCCATGGGGCCAATGTCCAGGAAGAAGGATTTTACGGCAGGTGATTGAAGGACTTCTGCCGACCGTTCCACAAGCCGACATAGGAGATCAGGAGGGTTGCAGAACAAAAACCAGGGAGAGCGGCTTGAAACTGAAGAAGCCTCCAGGCAAGTTCCAATAACCCAGGGAGTTTCTCCACCTTCCGTTATCGCGATTAATAAATCATTTTCTGAGAATCCCAGTTCCCGAAGCTGGCGCCTGCCATATTCTGGATAATCCTCAAAGGACTCAATGGAACGAATCAACGCAGCATCGCCACCGGCCATTAACGAGACGATTAAGTCCTGCCGATCCGGTCCCAGCCATGCCTCTCGAGCAAAGGTTTCCAAGGACAGTGCAAGGCGTCCGGTGGCGCCACACCCGGATATAAATATCCGACCACCCGCGGAGATGGTTTCCCGTAAATCCCGGACCAGCTCCGGCAGCGGCTGAATCGATTCAACGAGGCGATCCATCGCTCGAATATCCACCTTGTGAAAAACTTCCAACGCAGCAAACAGGTCGGACTGAGCCAACTCAGCCAGCCCTACTGATTCTGGATGAGGTTGTTCAGTAACCAGATCCCCCAGACGGAATTGGTTGCATACTTTTAGGAAAGATTCGGCGTCCATTGGTTTTGATCATCCCCGGATGAGCAGATTCCGTCGAGCAATTACCTAATTTCAACGAGGTAATCCTATTGACCTGCAGGGCCAACTGCCGACCCTGTATAAACATGATTCTTATCACCACTGCTTTGATGATTGAAGCCCAGCCACTCAAGGCTGAGCTGGATCTGGCGGTGATCGCCGGTGAGTCTTTTCCGGTATTTAAGAATGATGAGATTATCATGGTCGTGACCGGAACGGGTGCCGCACGCGCAGCTGCCGCAACGGGCTGGGCCCTGGGACGGTTTGCGGGGATTATGGCTGCCGTGAACATAGGGTTTGCCGGTGCTTCGGAACGAGTCGCGGATCTGAACAAATGGTATTGTATCAACTCCATTCGGGATGAGTCCACTGGGCGATGTCACATTCCAGACAGGTTGTGGGATTTCCATATTGAAGAATCCCCCCTTCTAACCGTTGGAAAAGTGGTTTCCACGGACAATGGCTGGGACGGATTGATTGATATGGAGGGAAGTGGTTTTTATGAAGCTGCCCGACAAATCCTGTCACCGGACAGAATTGTTTTGTTTAAGTGGGTATCAGACCCTTTGACCGGCAGGATTGATCTCGACGAAACCAAAAAACATTTTAATCAGGCCGTTAGAAAACTGGTACCCGTGATAATCTCTATTAAAGAAGCATCGCTATGGATCGAACAAAGTGAACCCGTATTGCTTGGCCAAATAAGGGAAAGAATCCGGCTAACGAAAACCCAGCAGCAATATTTGCGAAAATGGGTAATTGGCTATGTGAAGAGGGGTGGAGACCCGGAGATTATTCTTAAAGTTCTTCCAGATAAGCCGCCGGGTAAAAAACCGGACAATAATCGATTATTTGAGGATTTGAAGAATGCGCTTAAAGGTTAAAGCATTTTCCCATATCTATGTGGAGGATGCCGCCCGTGAGCATCCACGGGCGTTGGCGATACTGAAGCGATTTCCGAATAGTCAGGTTGTTTTTATTGATGATTATCAAAATGTTTTCGGGCGCGGGAGACAGGATTTCTGGAAACAAAAGGCCAGTCCAAAGCTGATTCTGGCACTGAAAAAGGACAATTTCCTGTATGCCGGGAATGATCTATTGCAGGGCAATCAGTCGCCTAATTTTTGTTATAACGCCCTCGTCCTGAATTGTCCCTATGATTGCCATTATTGTTACCTGCAGGGAATGTATGCAGGTGCCAATATGGTGGCGTTTGTCAATCTGGAGGATTACTTTGAGGCAACGAACCAAGCTATTCTAAGCAGATCCGACCCTGAAAACCCCCTTCATCTGGCAATTTCCTACGATACCGACCTAATGGCGCTGGAGGGCAAACTGGGATATGTTTCAGAATGGATTGCCTGGGCCCGGCACCGGGATGATATATTGATGGAGATTCGCACAAAAAGTGCCCGGGGACGGTTTTTTAAGGAAATGGAGCCAACAACCACTGCAAGATTTGCATGGACCCTGTCTCCGGAAGCTATCTCCAAGCGGTATGAGTCCGGGGCACCCGGACTGAGCCAGCGGTTAAGGGCCATTAACTCTGCCGCAAAGGCGGGTTGGCGAATCAGTATTTGTGTAGATCCCATATTACAGCTTCCTGGGAGCGATGGACTTTATAAGGAATTTGTTGAATTGTTAAGCAAAGAGCTCCCCTGGGAGAATATTGAGCGGGTTGAGCTTGGGGTATTTCGCGTTGGATCGACTTTCTTTAAGCGAATGCTGAAACGACAGGATACGGACCTCTTGCAATATCCATATGAGCATGATAAAAACGCGGTTTCTTATAAAAGAGAAGAAAGAGAGCGATTGGTGGAAGGGGTTTTGCAGCCGCTCTTGAAGAACATTAGCAAAGAAAAGATTTTCGTATGGACATAGCAATAGTCACTGGTGCCTCGAGTTCGCTCGGGTTGGCCATTTCAAGGCGTTTAATACAGCTGGGTTTCAAGGTTTATGGTTTAGGTGGAGACTACAGGGATTGTTCCCTGCAAAACGTCAACTTCAGGCCGGTTCCATGTGATTTGGCTGATCCTATAGCCCTGGAAGCGGCCTGCCTTAAAATACTTGAGAAGGATAAAGGCGTTTGTCTTTTGGTTAATAACGCCAAGTTTTTTGGGAACCAACCCTTTGATGATATGAGCGTCGACGAGATGGAGCGCATTCTCCGTATTAATTTACTTTGTCCGCTGATTCTAATGCGTGTTTTTGGTAAGAGTCTGCGAGCCCTCCAGGGCTATTTAATACAGTTGGGTGCTCCTTTTGCCGAGTCTAGTAATGGCGGGGCGGTTGGTGCGGCTTCCGCTGGTGGGCTGAAGTGGATGGGGGAGCAGTTGTTCAATGAATACCGGGATCAAGGTGTAAAGGTTTGTCATTTGTCGCCTGAACCCAACAGAACCCGCGATGCCCGAATGAGAATTCGGCGTGGGGCCCGCCCCGAGGCATCCATCGATCCGGAAGCAATAGCTCAGGCAATCGAACAAATATTACAGAGCCCGTTCGGAAATGTGGTAACAGAGATGGTTATACGGCCGTTGCGAATAGATGAGCCCGTTCAAGATCCCGTTCGAAAAATCCCTTATCCTGAACCACAGCCCATTCCATACACGGTTCCGAGGGAATTTATTGAAGCGGAAGAGCAACTGGAAGAGGACGAATGGAAAGAGAAACAAGAGCGCAAGCGCAAGCGTAGGAGTACCCGGAAGACAGCTAAAAAACAGGCGGAATCAGAAACCAAAAAGACAGAACCAAAACCAGACTCTGATACGAACCTGCCGAAGGAGGGAATTTCAGAACAAGATTCTGGGGATCAGCCTCGCAAACCGCGACGGAGGGCACGCAGAAAACCAAAACCGCAAAGGGCGGTGGTAGGATTTCACGATACGGACACCGTCGAAAAGAATTCGTCGCATGAGCCCACAAAGAAGAATCCTGAAAAGAAAAAAGGCGAAATGGAAAAACCGGCGAAAAACCGGCCCTCTAAAAAGAGACCTGCCAGGAGATCCTCCAAGGAAACTCAGGTTGATGATAAACGGCCCGATAAGCGGCCCCTAAATAAGACAGCCAAGAAAATTACCAAGAAGGCGGTTAATAAAATTGCGAAGAATGAGGCGGTGGAACCGGAGAAACTTGTGAAACGGGTGAAAAAAGTCGACGGATCTGCCGAAAAACAGGCCACCCAAAAGAAATTGGCGAAAAAGAAAGCAACCAAAAAGGCTGCCGGAAATGCAGTAAAAAAGGTGGCGAAGAAAAGAGCGGTAAAAAAAGTGGCCAAGCGGCCAGATAACGAGAAACAAACCTCTTAAATTTATCATATGCAACTTAACCTACTACCAAGCATACTAGCAGTTGTTCGAATGGATCCAAGTGAGCCAATACCAGAATGGTCAAAGGGTGGATCTTTTTTTTCCGTAACTATTACGGAAACCGAGATGTCCATTTTCTGTGAAAGCCAGTTGATCCCTGAAGGGATGAAGAAGGTCGACGGGTGGCGTGTTATTCAGGTAGCAGGACAGCTCGATTTTGAATTAAGCGGAATAATTGCCCAATTGGCGGTACCGCTTTCTGGCAAGCAGATCCCTATTTTCTCAATTTCTACCCACGACACGGATTATATACTGGTGGGTAACGAGCAACTTGAAGACGCTCTGGATGTGTTGCGTCGTGCCGGACATAAAATCCGGTTACCCTGAGACAACTGTAATTGCAGTTGAAATTCCCAAAAATCTATTGATGTTATGGTTTCTTTTGGCGCCAGTGAGCGCCCTTGTTGCACCATGAGTAAGAACAAAGATAATAATAAAAACGCTGTTACTGAGGAAGAATCAGTCGAAGAGGTGGTTCCGGAACCGGAATCAACGGAATCAGCAGGACCCGATTTGTCCGCGGAAGAGTTGAGTGCTCTCTTGCAGAAATTGGACGAAGCCACTGCCGAAGTGAATTCCCATAAGGAAAGATACCTTCGGACGGTCGCCGATCTGGAAAATTACCGGAAACGCGCTGTCAGGGAAAAGGAAGAGGCACGCAAACAGGCGACTTGCGGGATACTTGAAGATGTCCTGCCAGTGATGGATAATTTTAAATTGGGACTGCAATCTGCTGAGCAACACGAGGGTGGAAAGGCCTTCGCGGAAGGATTCAAAATGATCCTTATCCAGATGGAATCAGCCTTGAAACAGAATGGGCTGGAGGAAATTAATCCGGAGGGGGAAATCTTTGACCCGAATTTCCATGAATCCATTGCACATTTACCAAATGATTCCGTAGAGGATGGTCACATTGTTGAGGTTCACCGTATCGGTTACAAGATACAGGAACGCTTGTTGCGGCCCGCCCAGGTAATTGTTTCCAGCGGTGCCCCGTCAGAACCTAAAGAGGAGGAGTCCTGATCGTCCCGACCAGGAGTAAGTGATGGCAAAACAGGATTACTATGAAATGCTCGGAGTCGGGCGTGAAGCCTCGCCGGAGGAAATAAAGAAAGCTTATCGAAAGAAGGCCGTACAATTCCACCCGGACAAGCACAAGGGCGACAAGGCCATGGAAGAGAAGTTCAAGGAAGTCTCCGAGGCCTATGAAGTTCTCAAGGATGCAGACAAGAAGGCCGCATATGATCGCTACGGACACTCAGCCTTTGAACAGGGCGGTGCCGGTATGCGAGGAGGAGCAGGCGGTGGCTTCCATGATCCGTTTGATATTTTCAGGGAAGTCTTTGGGGGCAGCGCATTTGATGATTTCTTTGGTGGCGGTGGCGGCCAAGGGGGTAACTCAGGCAACCAGGCTGGTTCCGACCTGCGATATGATGTAGAGATTTCACTGGTCGAGGCCTACAAGGGCGTGGAAAAGGAAATCTCCTACCGGACGGCGGTTGCTTGTGACAACTGTACTGGATCCGGTGCTGAGCCGGGATCAAAGGTGGTTACCTGTTCGACTTGTGGTGGCGCCGGTCGAGTTATAAGCTCTCGAGGCTTTTTCCAGGTGCAGCAAACCTGTCCAAGTTGTCAGGGTGCTGGACGCATGCCGGAGCGGCGGTGTCGAAAATGCAATGGCGACGGACGAATCATCAAGAATAAGAAGGTTAAAATTCGGGTTCCGGCCGGGATTGCGACCGGAC
>JAUVDD010000266.1 GCA_030595525.1 Puniceicoccales bacterium | reverse complement strand
CATCACCGATGGCGACACAGCAGGTTACGAGGCAAACCAGTGCAGAGACGAGTTGCTTGAATTTCATCAATCTATCAATGCGATCAGGATGCCTTGTTCAGCTTTTGAACCATCGGAGCGGAACCCAACCACATGACCGTGCCAGCTATCATGATCCATTTGACCGTTCCAAGGTCCATCATGCCAAGCAGGAACAAGATTGAGGGAATAATGGTCAGGACAAGGCCGATTCGGCCAATGATTTTTAATATGTTTTGCATGACAATTAAAGTTAGGCGTTAGCAGAGGACTTGTGAGTGAAGGCGAGGTACAGCAATCCGCAGGCAATCCAGCATGGAAGCGGGAAGAACCAGGCAGAGATACCTTGGGCGAATATGAAATACATGGCCACAGTGACCGGAATCACCCATGCCAGCAACACGGGAATACTGAACGAACTGGCAGGCTCTGAGTTGTGCAGATTGGCTGGATCACCCTTCCGATGGAAGTACCAGTCAAAGACAATGATGGCGCCAATCGGAGCAAGAATCGTCCCGTAGATGCCGACAAATCCGAGCAGTTTCCATGCAAAGGCCGGAAATACACCGGCGATGGTCGCAATGCCTCCCGTTGCCAGAGTCACCTTGAATCGGGAAATTTTTGGCATGATCGCCTGAAAAGCGAGTCCTGCCCGGTAGATTGTCGGATTGGCAGTCGTCCAGCCTGCGAGAATCACACAAACGATACCAGCTAAACCAACTACGTTGTTGGCCATCGGTCCGGGAACCGGGTTTGCATCCTGAGTGAGCTTAATCTGGGCTGCCAGCATGAATGCCGCGGCGATCCATGCCATGTAGTGACCCACATACATACCCGCTGCACTGGCCCAACTGTAGCTGGCCTTTTTAGCAAAGCGGAAAACGGACAGGTCAGACATACCGACGTGCATGGCTGCATTGGCGAACCAACCAAAGAAGACTACGCTCCAGAATCCCATTTTGGTTTCTCCGGTACCCGTCTGGGCAAAGGTAATTGATTCCGTCCACAGCGCCTTCAGTGCTCCCCAGTCAGATACACCCAACTGCTTGAATGCAATGATGCCACAGGCGGCAAATACCAGAATCATCCATGGTGCAGCGATGTTGGCGAAATTGGCCACGGTCTCGTATCCCTTGGCCGCCACAATTGCGATAACAGCTCCAACAACTAAAACAATTAAAACGAAAGGAAGATTGTTGGGCAAAATACTTTCCACCGTTGGCATGGGCAGATCGAACGGAATACCGACCGCGGTGGCCGAGATCGTGATCATGGCACCGGCCAGGAAACAGAAAAGAATCCCGTTTGCCAGATTGTAGATGATCACCAGTTTTTTCCCGGCAATTTTCTCCAGATGGAAATACAAAGTGAGCCGTGCCTTGGTGGCGATTGGCGCACAGAGGAATCGCCAACTGAGAACTGCCAACAGGTTACCGAGCAGCAGCCCGACAAATATGTTCACCAGACTGACTCCGTTCAGGAGAAACAGCGGCCCGATCATAAATTCAGTACCGGCACAATGCTCACCGGCATACATGCCCCAGAATTTGGTCGCGCCTTTCAGCGATGATTGCGGAACCGGTTCGCGCTCAAATTCGCTCTGAGGCTGTTCTTGTGTGTTTTGATTTTCTGACATGTTTGAATCTTTTGGTGATAACAAAAGTAGCTAGGCTGTGGATAAAAAGAATATATCGGGGAAATTACAACTCAAAGCCGATGCGGCTTGGTCTTCGAGTCATATTAATTCATCCCAGTTTGCCTGACCATAGACTTTCTGATCAGAAATTTGTCTTTTTTGATATGTAATTCTGAAAAACCTCAAAAGCAGAATTCTTCAAGAAGTGTATTTACAGGCGGCCGGACTCGCGTATGTTCTGCAGTCTCTCTTTAAACCAAGGAAATCACTATGCGCAGCGACAAAGTCAAAAAAGGATTAGAACGAGCACCACACCGCAGTCTGATGCGGGCCACCGGTATGTCATCTGATGACATTAAGAAGCCGTTCATCGCAATCTGTAACGCCTTTAATGAGGTTATTCCGGGCCATGCCCACCTCGACCAAGTGGGACAGCTCGTCAAGAAGGCTGTTCGCGAAGCCGGTGGCACGCCAATTGAATTCAACATGATCGGTGTATGTGACGGCATCGCCATGGGCCACTCTGGAATGAAGTATTCCCTGCCCAGTCGTGAACTGATCGCCGATGCAGTGGAAACCATGGTCGGTGCACATGCTTTTGACGCCATGATTTGCATCCCCAATTGCGATAAAATCGTTCCGGGAATGATGATGGGCGCAATGCGGGTCAATATCCCCACGATTTTCGCCAGCGGCGGCCCGATGAAGGCTGGACGCACCTCGGATGGTCAAGTTATTGACCTGATCACGGTTTTTGAAGGCGTTGCCGCACGCAAACAGGAAAAGATCTCCGACGAACAACTGGAGGAACTGGAATGCAAGGGTTGCCCGAGTCAGGGTTCCTGTTCCGGAATGTTTACCGCGAATTCCATGAATTGCCTGTGCGAGGCAATTGGTCTGGCTCTGCCCGGAAACGGTACAATTTTGGCAGTCGATCCACGCCGCCACGAACTCTGGAAGGCTGCCGCCAAGCGCGCAGTCGAGATGGCCTATGCGGACGGTCCCCTGCCCCGCGACATCGTGACACGTGAATCGCTGGACAATGCCTTCATCCTGGACATGGCCATGGGTGGCAGCACCAACACTGTTCTCCATACGCTGGCCGTCGCCAAGGAAGCTGAAGTGGAGTACGATCTGGAACGCATCAATGAGGTTTCCAAAAAGTGTCCGAATATTTGCAAAGTGTCCCCATCCTCGAACTACCATGTTGAGGATGTGCATGAAGCCGGTGGCATCAGTGCAATTCTGGCAGAAGTTGCCAAAAAGGAAGGTTTACTCAATCTGGACTGCCCAACGGTCACAGGCAAAACCCTTGGTGAGAACATTGCTGATGCTGAGTCCAAGGACGAAGTCTGTATTCGCAAAGTTGAGAATGCCTACAGTGAAACAGGTGGACTCTCCATTCTTTGGGGGAATCTCGCAGAAGGCGGTTGCGTTGTGAAGAGTGCCGGTGTCGATCCCAAGATGCTGACGCACAGCGGACCCGCCGTCATTTTCGAATCCCAGGATGAAGCCTGCTCAGGCATCCTTGCCGGTAAGGTCAAGAAGGGCGATGTGGTTGTTATCCGCTATGAAGGTCCAAAGGGAGGACCGGGCATGCAGGAGATGCTGGCTCCCACTTCCTACATCATGGGACAGGGACTCGGCGACAGTGTCGCCCTGATCACGGATGGCCGTTTCAGCGGAGGCACCCACGGTGCTTGTATTGGACACATCTCACCAGAAGCCGCAGAAGGTGGCCCAATCGGATTGATCAATGAAGGTGATGTCATCGATATCGATATTCCGAATAATACGATTTCTGTCCGTCTTTCCGAAGAAGAACTC
>JAUVDD010000061.1 GCA_030595525.1 Puniceicoccales bacterium | reverse complement strand
GGAATATTATGGAAAACCTTTTGAATAAAACCTGCATAGCAATTGGAGGTACGACCCATGCAGAGAATGACATCCGGATTAATCTCCCGAATGCTTCGCATCAGTCCCGGCGCCCAAAGGGAAACTCCTGAGTTGAAGCCCTGAAGTGTCTGAATGTGAAGACCTTCCAGGTTTTCTTTCTCGTGTAGATGACCTCCAGGACGAAAAGTAAGAATAATCGATTCGTGGCCTTTTTCCTTAAACATTCGGGCCAGGAACAGGCTTTGGCGCTCTGTTCCACCAATTCTTAGTTGGTCCTGTATGATCAAGATCCTCATGGTCAGGGAAGACGGTAGTATTTCCTTATTGCCCAGTTTAACAGGGCCCTGGGGAGGATTTTATGTCCGATTGGGGCAACTTTGCTCTGGAAAAATGAGCCACTACGGACTGTTCCGCTTTTGCCCCGGGATATTGCCCCGAGAATGTCCCCGGCGGCCTTTTCGGGCGGCGGAGCATTATTCAGGTTTTTCTCCAGTTGGTCCCAGACCCGGTTTTGCGAGTCATCACGCTCCCCATAGCTTTTTATGTTCTGATTGAAGTTTGTGCGGTAATCACCCGGTTGAAAATCAATTATGACGATCCCCGAATCCGGATTTTCCGTAATAACTTTTTGAGTGAAAGCGCTCAGCGCAGCTTTTGCCGAAGAGTAGTCTTCCATGTAAGGCAAGGTAAACAGGGCCGCTAGTGAACTGACATTTACAATTACTCCCTTTTCGCGCTTATTCATCGCCGGTAAAACGCGTTCAGTTATCGCAATCGGGCTCTCCAAAAGCAGATGTTTCTGACAAATAAGAATTTCATCAGGGATTTCAGATGCCTTTCCAAAGTAGCTTGAACCTGAATTGTTAATTAAAAAATCAATTTGTGTTAACAATTTACTATTCTTTTCAATAAATTCACTTAATCCCTCCTCGGAGTCCCCGTTGAACTCCAGCCAATGGACGGATTTTGCCAACTCGGGCCTGCCGGGAAATCGACTTGTTCCAAACACCTGGACACCCGATTCCACTAATAAATCCGCCAGGGCGGCACCAATCCCCGAGGATGCACCTGTAATCAGGGCAGTGGGGTATTGTTCGGCGAGACTGTGACCGGACAGCGGCATGTTAGAAGTTTTGGATCTAGGATTAATATAAGCAAGCTTGGAGAAAATGGTGCTTGGGTTTAACTGTTGGATGACGTAGGAGAAGGATATAACCACAAGAATTATTACTTCCCCAATGCCAGTTCACTACCTCACTCATGAATTCTCACCTTTTCAGGGAGGAATCAGCCTCTATGTGGAAGAGATGGCACGGGTAACTGCTGCATGTGGAGCAGAAACCACTGTTTGGGCACCGGATTACGGTTATTTGAATCCAGATGAGTTTCCTTTTGAAGTGAACCGGGTGAAAATGCGCGGTAAGCACGACTGGATTTGCCGTTGGAAAATGGGAAGGGCTCTTACAAGGAATTTTCCTGGGGGAAAATTGGATGGCACAATCGTCCTTGCAGAACCGGGTCCAATTCGATGGTGGATGTATGAGGGTCTGAACCGTCCACCTGCAGCTGATCGATTGGTATTGATCCTGCATGGCTCAGAAGTGCAAAAGTTGGCCGCCTTGCCGCACAGAAGGGTTTTATTCAAAAGGCTTTTAAAACGTGCGGATGTGATTGGCGTTGTTTCTCAGCATATACGTAAAATGGTTCTCTCTATTTGTCCCGAAATTAAGGGTCAAGTGGTAGTGGTGCCGGGTGCGATCAGGTCTTCCTGGCAGAAGGAAAAGGCTCCAAAGTGGAAATACCGACGACTTGAGGTGCTTCAAGTGGGTCGAGTTCACCCAAGAAAGGGGCAACTGGAACTTGTTAGAGCCATATCCTACATGCCCAAGGCGCTTCGGGAGAAAATTTCAGTGCGCCTTATTGGGCCAATTTCCAGGGAAGGTTACGCCGTGGAGATCAACAATTTTGCCGAGGACAATCAGATTGATTTAAAAATTGCAGGCTCCGTGGACGAATCGGGTTTAATGGAAGCATACAAACAGGCATCAGTTGTTGTGATGCCAAGCCAGCCCTATAAAACTAGTGTGGAAGGGCTCGGAATTGTACTTTTGGAAGCGCAGCACTTTGGTTGCCCGGTTATTGGGACTGATTCAGGAGGCATCAGGGAAGCTATGATTCCTGATGAAACGGGTTTGCTTGTTCCTGTTGGAAATACAGATGCGTTGGCTCACTGTATTGGAAGGATTCTTCAGAATCCTGGGTTGGCTGACGAGATGGGTTTCCGTGGAGCAGGGTTTGTTAGGGAAGAATTTTCCTGGGAGAAAAATGTCCGCCTATTGGGATTAAGTTAATCGGTTAGAGGTATTGCATTTTCTAATACAAGTCCTTAGCTAATTTTAGAATCCCTTAAAACCTTTACGGCATCAGGGGAGCTTATTAACCCCTTGAGCACTATTTTAAGAATAGAAGTATAAACAACAATACGAGGCGATGAGTTCATTAGGTAAAAAATACATTATGGCCCTGAGCGGACTGGCTCTGGTTGGTTTCGCATGCGGGCATATGGTCGGTAACTTGCAGATGTTTCTGCATCCCGACTGGATCAATGAATACGCATACAAGTTGCAGCATTTACCGTACGGGCTCCTCTGGGTGGTTCGGATCGTAATGCTGACCTGTGTTGTGGCCCACATGGTCACTGCGGTGATGCTGGTCATTGAGAATTACAAGGCCCGGCCTGAGAAGTATGTGGCCAAGGCAAATCTTCAGGCAAGCTTTGCCAGTCGGACAATGAAGTACAGCGGAGTAATCCTGCTGGCCTTTATTGTTTTCCACATCATGCACTTCACCGTCCAGAATATCCATCCGGAGTTTCTCCACCTGGAGACAACACTCGAGGGAGTTGGCACAATTCACCATGTTTACGACAAGCTCCTGCCACTTGACCGGACAACGGTTCATGACGTCTACAGCATGGTGGCACATGGATTCAGTCTTAAATTCTGGTATGTGTCGGTTTTCTACATCATTTCCATGGGGCTGCTCTGCTTCCACCTGATGCATGGTATAAGCAGTATGTTCCAGAGCCTCGGATTGAGAAATGACCTCTGGCGCAAGCGCCTTGACCGGGTCGCTTTAGCAGCTGCGGTTTTTGTTTTTATCGGATTTGCCTCCCTGCCACTGGCAGGATTATTGGGCATAATTGAACCTATCACCCCGTTGATTGCTTCCCACTGAGGAACGAGGACAGGATTATGAATTTAGACGCAAAAGTACCCGAAGGTTCCATTGAGCAGAAGTGGACCAACGCAAAATTCAACTACAAGCTGGTTAATCCGGCCAACAAGCGTAAATACAGTGTGATCGTTGTTGGCAGCGGGTTAGCTGGAGCTGGAGCAGCAGCCACTCTAGGTGAGCTCGGCTACAACGTGAAGTGTTTCTGTTATCAGGATTCACCTCGCCGGGCCCACTCAATCTCTGCACAGGGTGGCATCAATGCCGCCAAAAATTACCAGAACGATGGCGACAGTGTGCACCGACTATTTTATGACACGGTCAAGGGCGGTGACTTCCGGAGCCGTGAAGCCAATGTCTATCGTTTGGCCGAAGTCTCCAACGCCATCATCGACCAGTGCGTTGCCCAAGGTGTTCCATTCGCCCGTGAATACGGAGGGATGCTAGCCAACCGTTCATTCGGCGGTGCGCAGGTGAGCCGGACTTTTTATGCGCGTGGCCAGACAGGCCAGCAGCTGCTCATTGGTGCCTACCACAGCCTGAGTCGCCAGATTGGTCTTGGACAAGTCAAGATGTACAACCGGCACGAAATGCTGGATGTGGTCCTCGTTGATGGAGTGGCAAAGGGAATTATCACCCGAAACATGGTGACTGGTAAGGTCGACCGCTGGGCAGCAGACGCTGTTGTTCTGGCAACTGGTGGTTATTCAACCGTCTTCTTCCTTTCCACCAATGCAGCCGGTTGTAACGTGACAGCCGCGTGGCGGGCTTATCGCCGCGGAGCCGGTTTCGCGAATCCTTGCTACACGCAGATTCACCCAACCTGTATTCCACAGGAAGGTGAGCACCAGTCGAAGCTGACCCTGATGTCTGAGTCACTCCGTAATGATGGTCGTATCTGGGTTCCGAAGAGCCGGGAAACGGCTGCCAAGATTCGTAGCGGCGAGATCAAGCCATCGGAGGTTTCGGAAGACGAACGCGACTATTATCTGGAGCGCAAATATCCGAGTTTTGGTAACTTGGCGCCGCGAGATATTTCCAGTCGGGCAGCAAAGGAAGCCTGTGACGACGGACGTGGAATCGCGCCGACCGGATTCGGGGTATTTCTCGATTTTGCCGATGCGATAAACCGCCTCGGTCGCGACGTGATTGAAGAACGCTACGGCAATCTCTTCGACATGTACGAGAACATCATGGGTGTGAATGCCTACGAGCAACCGATGCAGATTTATCCGGCACCGCACTATACAATGGGCGGACTCTGGGTGGACTACGATTTGCAGACCAGTATTCCTGGACTCTTCGCCATGGGCGAGTGTAACTTCTCTGATCACGGCGCCAATCGCCTTGGAGCCTCTGCATTGATGCAGGGCTTGGCTGACGGTTACTTCGTGGCACCGTACGTCATTGGTAATTACCTCGGAGCAGAAATCCCGGTAGGCAAGGCAGGCAAGATCGATGTTAACGATCCTGCATTCGCTGAAGCAGAAAACGCCGTGAAGGAAAAGATCGAGAAGATGCTTTCCATCAAGGGCAACTCCACGCCACGTAGTCTCCACATTGAACTGGGTAAGATCATGCTCGAGAAGTGCGGCATGGCCCGGGACGATGCGGGCCTGAAAGAGGCCATTGAGCAAATCAAGGCACTTCGTGAGAAGTTCTGGTCAGATCTTAAGTTGCCGGGTAGTGCCGATGAATTGAACGTTGAATTGGAACGTGCCGGACGTGTTGCCGACCACCTTGAATTTGCTGAGCTCATGTGCCGTGATGCACTTGACCGTTCCGAATCATGCGGAGGTCACTTCCGAACAGAATCCCAAACAGAGGATGGTGAAGCACTGCGAGATGATGAGGTCTTTAGCAATGCCACGGTCTGGGAGTTCAAGGGACTCGATCAGGAGCCCGTGAAACACGTGGAAAAACTGGAATTTGATTATGTAAAACCGGGTGTCCGGAGCTACAAATAAGGAACGAATTAATCGACGGAGATTATCATGTCTGAGAGAAACATTAGTGTTACTTTAAAAGTCTGGCGCCAGAAGAATGCTTCTGTACCAGGTGCATTCGAAATCTACAAGGTGGATTCGGTTTCTACATCCTCTTCCTTTCTGGAAATGATGGATTTGCTGAATGAGCAATTGATCGAGGAGGACAAGGATCCGATTGCCTTCGACCATGACTGTCGTGAAGGTATTTGCGGCACGTGTTCGATGGTTATTGATGGCATCCCGCACGGGAAGAAGGCCCTGCAGACCACGTGCCAGCTTCACATGCGAAGCTTCAATGATGGTGATAACATCACCATTGAGCCATACCGCTCCAAGCCATTCCCGGTGATGCGCGACTTGATCGTGGATCGAGAGCCGATGGATGCCATTATGCAAGCGGGCGGTTTCGTGGATCAGCGGATCGGGGCTGCCCAGGATGCCAATGCTCTTCCGATTTCCAAGGAAATTGCTGATAAATCAATGGATGCAGCATCCTGCATCGGCTGTGGGGCTTGTGTGGCAGTCTGTCCGAATGCATCAGCAATGCTCCTCACATCAGCAAAGGTCGGCCAATTAAATCTGTTGCCACAAGGCAAACCAGAGAAGGATCGTCGAGCCTTGAACATGGTTCGTGCCATGGATGGCGCCGGTTTTGGTAACTGTACCAACATCGGTGAGTGTGAAGCGGCTTGTCCAAAGGGAGTCAGTCTGGATTTCATTGCCAAAATGAACCGCGATTACGCGGTTGCTTCGGCCAAGGAGTTCTTTGGTGTTGTCGGTTGAGAACGAGGGCGTTCTTGACAAGGCAAACCGTGAGGCTATCGCTAACAGTGTGCTTCTGACTGGTTTACGAAACTGGACCTTTTGGTCTTCATTGATAGGATAAATTAATCAATGGGAACCGATAGTGTCATTATTGGCTTTGTTGCGGGATCTCTCGTTGCGGCGGGAGTGGCTGTTTTTGTGTATTACCGTCAGAAGAAGACAGCCAATGAACGCGTCCAGGAGCGTTGCCGCATAGCTGAGCGTGAACAGGCTCTGAAACTGGAGGAATTGAAAAGCCGTCAGGAACTGGCCTTCGAGAAACGAATGGCCGAGCTGGAGCGTGATTTCAAGGACCGTGAGATCGAACTCCGCGGGCGTGAAGACGAGGCGGTTTCGGCATTGGTTTCGATTGAGAAGGAGCGAGATGTTCTGGACAGGCGAGGTCGGGACCTGGATGAGAAATTCGAGAAACTGGATTCCCGGAAAGACCAGTTGCGAGAGCTGACAAGCGAATACCGGAGCCGATTGCAGGAAATCGGCCAAGCTTCAATGGAATCTGCGCGTGAGCAATTGATCGAGTTGGCCAAGCGTGAATGCGAGGATGAGATTCGCGAATTGAAGAACGATATTCTGGGTCGCTCAGAGAAGGAAATCGAAGGCGAGGCCCGCAAGACTTTGATAGCTTGCATGCAGAGGCTGAGTGCCCTGCCACATGAAGATGTGACTGCCACCATAGTTCAGCTTCCAAGCGAGGATATGAAAGGCCGCATTATTGGTCGCGAGGGTAGGAATATTAAGTCCTTCGAATCGATGACGGGGACCACTTTGCTAATTGATGAGACACCGGACAGTGTCCTTATTTCCTCTTTTGATCCTGTACGCAGAGAAACGGCCCGGGTGGCGCTGGAATCTCTGGTCAAGGATGGTCGGATCCATCCGAGCAGCATCGAGGAAGCGGTTAAACAAGCGGAAATCGATGTCAAGCAGAGCGTTGTCGACAGTGGTGAAGATTCCCTTCGCCGGCTGCGGTTGAGCCGTATGCATCCGGAAATTGTCGCAGCACTTGGCGGTCTACGTCTACGTCTTTCCAATAACCAGAATTCGCTCGAACACTCCCTCGAAGTGGCAAATTTATGCGCCCTGATGGCGTCCGAACTCCAATTGGATACCGATATCGCCAAACGCTGTGGCTTGCTGCACGACATCGGCAAGGTCCTCGATGAAGAACATGAGGGAAGCCATGCGGTAGCTGGTGCCTATTTTCTGAAACGTCTGGGCAGCGAAACACCTGAGGTGGTTAATTCGGTTGCTGCCCACCACGGAGAAGTTCCCGCCGAAAGTCCTTATGTCGGACTCGTGATGATTGCAGACAGCGTGAGTGCGATGCGTCCGGGTGTTCGCGCAGACAGTCTGGACGGGTATTTGCAGCGAGTCCGCAGCCTGGAGGATATTGCCAGTAGCGTGGAGGGTGTCACAGAGGCCTACGCGATTCAGGCAGGTCGGGAAATCCGGGTTATTGTCTGTCCGAACAAGATATCCGAGGCGGATGCTGCCTTGCTCTCTCGCAAGATTAGACGCCAGATTGAGGACGAGATGCAGTACCCCGGCACCATTAAGGTGACTGTGGTTCGAGAGCAACGTTTCGAAGAAACCGCCAAGTAGGATTGCTTACCTGAATTTGACTGGTTTTACCGCGTGATCACGTCGAGTTGCTGATCCAGTTTCAAGGAAGTGGCACGCAGACGATCCAAACGTATTGAAGAATCCTTCCAGATGGCACCCATGATCGACATGGTGTTCCTGCTATTGGTGTTCTTCATGACTGTCAGCACAATCGCCAAGGACGCTCGTCCTGAACTGGATCTTGCTGTTTCAACAACTGCAGTCGTGGCGGAAGCCGCACCTCCACGGGACATTATAACAGTGAGGCATGATGGAGATGAGTTTCAATACTTTTGGAGTAATAAATCCGTGGATCTGGATACGTTGGCAGAATTGTTGACGAGCCGAAAGGATGCAAGCGTTGGAGAGTTGTTGCTCAGGGGTGGACCGGACTTGCCGTGGAATATTTGGCAGAAGTTGCTCCAGTTATGTCGAGATGCAGGAGTTTCGGATATTGTGTTTGCCACTTTTGAGGACTGATTGATGCGGCGACGTCGGTCC
>JAUVDD010000091.1 GCA_030595525.1 Puniceicoccales bacterium | reverse complement strand
GGTGCCAGAATTGAGAAATCGTTTATAACTATCTCATAATGAGTTAGTTAAAAACATACATTATTTCCCGAATTCCAGGAAAATTGAATCGAGTCCCATTATCGGGACAGCTTTCGTCCCAAAAATGGGACGGCATGAATTTAACCTACCGGCAGGATAACTGACGCGCAGCAACCGGTAGTATCTGACCTGTTAATCAATTCCAGGGTGCCATTGTGCCCTTCGATGATTTGGCGCGAAAGCGTAAGACCGATTCCCGAACCATCCTGTTTGGTTGAGAAAAACGGGATAAACAGGTTATCCAGGTTGGCTATTCCAGGTCCTGTGTCTTCGATATGCAGTTCCAGAAAATCATCTTGTTGGCGCCAGCAAACCTTGACTGTTCCGTCTGTAGTCTGGGCTGCTTCCACCGCATTCTTAACAAGATTAAGAAGGGCTTGTTCCAACTGATCTGGATCGGCTTTTATAGTCAGCTCCGGGCTCTGGTCACCAATATCAACCTTTGGGTTGTCATATAACGAGGCAATGCGCCGGATTACCGGTTTTAATTCAAAGGATTTCAGATCCGGAGGAGGAAGCTTGGCCAATCGGGCGTATTCCTTGACGAACCGGCTCAGGCTGTCGGCTCGTTGACGGATAATTTCCAGTCCACCGACCAGGTCTTCCCGATCAAGTGGGTCAGGATCGGGATCTGCGGCGATTTTTTGAAGGCTTTCCGCAAGTGAGCGGATAGGGGCCATCGAATTATTCAATTCATGCCCGATAACCCGGATCAGGCGTTTCCACGCCAGTAATTCCTCCTCGCGCAAATTCCTGCTGACATCGATTAGAATGAGCAACTCATGGGGTTCACCTCCCACACGGTAAGTCCCTTTTCGAACGGTGAAACGGCCGACTCGTTCAGGATTTGGGTGGGGTATTGTGGCGTTAGAGGGGCTTTCCAATGCACCGTCGAGATTCAACTCAGCCGCGAAATGGTTTCGAATATCAATCTTCTCAAGATGGAGAACTTTAAGCGCATAGGAATTGGCCAGGGTCAATCTGCGATCGGGATCGAATGTCATTACGGCGGCATCGATCTCCTGAATAACCTTATCCATCAGGGCGTGGGATTCCATAGCATCCATCCGATGAGAGGAGAGTACGTCCGTAAGAAGATTTATTTCCAGGAGGAGTTGTCCGAGGGGATCCTGATCATCTGTGTAGTTTGCATGGAGGGAAAAGTCGCCTTCGCGGAGAGCAGAGAGCATGTTTGAGGCGGTATGCAGCGGATGGATTAGAAGGTTCTGCAGTTTCAGACTGAAGAACATCCAAGTGGCTCCACCAAGAATCAGGATGGTGAGATATACCTTAAGGGTGTATTCGCCGACATACAGAAGGATAAGGGCGGCCAATAAACCCGGCATCCCGCAAAGAAATGCCAGTAACTGGACTTTCTGCTGGTGTCTGAGGCGACGCTTTCGAGGACTGGGCATGGAGTTTTAGGAATTACAGGCCAAACCGCTGTAGACGGCGGTAAAAGGCAGAACGGGATAAACCAAGATCATTGGCGGTCTTGGTGGCATTTCCACCGTTACGTTTCAACGTACGTTGAATCAGATACTTTTCCACATCTTCCAGACTCATATCATCGACACTGGGGCCATTCATGGCACCTTCATCCTCAACGGAAGCCGTCGGAATCAGGCCCAAATCAGGGACTTTGATGTTTTCCCCGCCAGCTAAAAGGACAGCTCTCTCGATGGTGTGGTCCAGTTCACGGACGTTGCCTGGCCAACCATACCTACGCAAGGTTTCCATCGCTGGCTCAATGATGCCGGAGATTTCCTTTTTATAGCGTTTCAAATGGTGCTGTAGAAAATGATGGGCCAATAGCTCGATGTCGGAATCCCGTTCCCTTAAGGGCGGGAGATGGATGGGAATAGTATTTAGACGATATAGAAGGTCTTCCCGGAATCTGCCCTCCTTGACGGATTTCTGAAGGTCGCTGTTGGTGGCACTGATGATGCGGACATTGACCTTCAGTGTCCGGGATGATCCGACTCGCTCAAATTCTCCGGTTTCCAGAACGCGGAGCAATTTCTGTTGCTGTTCCATCGGAAGGTTTCCGATTTCGTCCATGAAAAGCGTTCCACCGTCTGCCATTTCAAATCGCCCGGCGCGGTCCGACTTGGCGTCGGTAAAGGCACCCTTAACGTGGCCAAACAGCTCGCTTTCAGCGACACCGGAGGCCAGTCCACCCATGTTGATCGAGACGAAAGGCTCCTTCGCCCGTGAAGACCGACTGTGGATGTAGCGTGCTGCAACGCCTTTTCCGGTTCCATTTTCTCCGGTAATTATAATATTGGCATCCGAGGGAGCAACCTTGTTCATCATGTCGATGACGGGTCGCATGACATCGGAATTTGCCAGGAAATCCCTTGATTTGTGTTCCTTGAGGGCCCGGTTTTCTTCGGCCAGAAGAGTGGCCCGACGCTTTGCACGGTAAAGTTCAGCCTGATTTGCGACGGTTGCCTTAACCCGGGCATTTTCCCAGGGCTTTTGCATAAAATCGGCTGCTCCATTGCGCATGCATTCCACGGCCAGATCAATAGTTGCCCATGCCGTCATTACCACAACCGGAAGATCCGGATCCAGTTTTTGAATGCCTTGGAGGAGATCGAGACCCTCCTGGCCGCTGGTTGTATCCCGGGCATAATTCAGGTCGATCAGCGCTACATCAAACGGGCTTTGGGTCAGCGCTTCGAGAGCGGCTTCCGGAGTGTCGACAGTTTTTACCTTACAACCCTCACCGCGCAGGAGGACGCGCATGGCATGAAGGATATCGGGTTGATCATCGGCGACTAATACTGCTGGTGGCTTTTCCACGTGGTTTAATTTGTGAGGAATTGAATGTGGGGACAAGCTTCAAAGTTGAACGGTAATCCGTTCTCCATTCTTGAAATAGTGTAATTTACTGAGGCCCTTGGTTTTTAATTCTGCAATCACGGGTTCAAAGAACTGGCCGACCATGTGGGGAGTGTGAGAGTCTGAACCGATGGTGAAAGGTATTTCCCGTTCAATGGCCCAATCCATGATCAGTGGATCAGGATGTACTATAAAATCGCCCTTGATCAGCCCGCTGGTGTTGATCTCCATGCAAATTCCACTGTCAGCGACTTTGTCAAGAAACTGGGTAATGACTGCTTGGTGGTCTGCTGGTTTAAAAGTCCGCATCAGGGTGCCGTAAACACGAATGACGTCTGGATGGGACAAGCTGTGATATAGACCGCTCATTGCACCTTCTCCCAGGCAATGAAAGTAGGCCGCGACGATTTCCTCATCGGAGGAAAAACTGTTGTTTTTCAGCCAAATGCGAAATGCCGGAAGCTGATGGTGAAGGGATCCCAGCACAAAATCGAATGATTGTGTATCGAGGAAGTTATTCATGTCCTGCATGGCTTCCTGATCGGGATGAATCTCTGCCTCGATCCCCAGGAGAACTTCCACTCCGACGGATTTCCCGTATTGGCAGGCCTCCTCCACGATGGCCTTGTATGTGGGAACATCATCGTGATTCATCCGGATTCCCTCTTGAGCAAAGCGATCATCCTTCATCGGGATATGACAAGTGAAAGTGATGAGACTAATCCCTGAATCGACCGCCGCATCCACGTATTCGATTGGATCCCCGTAGGCATGACCGCACAGTGGCGTGTGCATGTGAGAATCGATGCGTTTGTGTGTTATTGGTAGAGCCATGTAGGATTCAGATAAGCCAGCAGTGTCCAACATATCAGAAGAAACTCAAACGGAATTGCAATTTCCTCATAATTCCTGACCTTCCTTTGACATGAAAGTGACATTGTCAGGAATTTCACGCATTGGAGCGAGCCTTGTGGCTGGAGCAATTGTACTATTCATTTCCGGATGTGGCAAAGGTGTGCCAAATGCAGACGAAGGAGTAGCGAAGGGGATCCTCCTCTATGGAAACGGGACTGAACCCAAAACGCTTGATCCTCAGCGGGCAACCGGTGTGCCGGAAAACAAGATTATTTCAGCGCTGATCGAGGGCTTGATTACCTATCATCCAACAGATGACAACTTGCCGGAGCCAGGAATGGCTGAAAGTTGGGAATCGAATGAAGATGCCTCTGTCTGGACATTCCATATCCGGGAAGACGCCTTGTGGAGCAACGGCGATCCCGTGACGGCACATGACTTTGTGTACACATACATGCGGATGCTGGCACCCGGTTTTCCGGGAGAATACTCCCAGATGCTGTATATCCTTAAGAACGCCCAGGAATACAAGGAAGGTGATATCGAGGATTTTGCTAAAGTTGGGGTGACTGCTATCGACGACAAGACGCTGCGTGCTGAACTGGTCGGACCCACACCGTACTTCCTGAACATGGTTAAACACTACAGCTGGTTTCCTGTGCATCCGGCGACCATTGAAGCCCACGGCGGGATTTTTGACATGACCGCTGCGTGGACTCTTCCTGAGAATTATGTGGGGAATGGTCCGTTTGTGCTGACCGAGTGGCGTCCTAATCAGTATGTTCGAGTGACCAAGAGCCCAACGTATTGGGATCATGACACCATGAAGCTCAATGAGATTTACTTTTATCCAGTCGAAGACGCCAACACCGAGCACCGGATGTTCTGGTCAGGGCTTCTGCATATCACAGGTACTGTGCCAACAAACGATGTTCCGCATTTGCGGGAAAATTACCCGGACCTGCTCCATATCGATGACTATCTGGGCACCTACTTTTACCGGTTCAATGTGACCGAGCCACCTTTGGATAATCCACTTGTTAGAAAAGCACTCAGCCTGTCGATCGATCGGCAAGCCATCGTGGACAAGGTGACACTGGGTGACCAGAGACCCGCATATGCCTATGTTCCAGCTGGATTTAATGAATACCCGGCACCTCATAAAGTGGAGTTTAATCCAGAAAAAGCGAAGGAACTGATGGCAGAGGCCGGCTACCCCAACGGGGAAGGATTTCCTGAGTTGTATTTGCTCTTTAATACGTCGGAAGGACACCGGAAGATCGCTCAGGCGGTCGTCAACATGTGGAACAAGAACCTGAACATCAACATGCAGTTGGAAAACAAGGAATGGAAAGTCTACCTGGATGCGCAGACTCATCTTGATTACGATGTTTCCCGCTCGGCATGGATTGGTGACTACATGGACCCGATTACTTTCCTGGAAATGTTTACCTCCGGCAACGGAAACAATGACACCGGTTGGTCCAGTCCTGAGTACGACCGTTTGCTTGACGCCGCCTTTAAGGCAGGAAACGAAAAGGAACATTTCGACCTCTTGCTTAAGGCAGAGGACATCCTTCTCGAAGAATTACCGATTGCTCCGGTTTATTGGTACACCCGGATCTACATGATGGATCCACGTGTTAAAAACTGGACCCCGAAACTACTGGACAACCGACCTTACAAGTACATTTATCTGAGCGAGTAGTTGCCTTGCAATTGAGCGGATTTGCCCCGAGTTCACATGTTCAAGTTCATTTTTAAACGTATCATTCAATCGGTAATCGTGTTGTTCACGATCATTACCGTAACCTTCTTCATGGTCCGTTTCGCCCCCGGTGATCCTTTCAGTGCCGAGCGGAAGATGCCGGAGCATATCAAGAAAAACCTGATGGAGCACTACGGACTGAATGATCCCCTGATTGTCCAGTACGGAAACTATCTTTTGAATCTCACCCACGGAGACCTTGGACCATCGTTTACGGAGACCCGTTCGGTAAACCAGATCCTGCGGGCAAGTTTCCCGGTAAGCCTTGAGCTGGGTGGATTGGCACTGCTGATCGCACTTGGAATTGGATTACCTATTGGCATAACGGCGGCGGTCTTCAGGAATTCCCTTTTGGATTACGTTCCGATGTCCCTTGCGATGGTGGGGATATGTCTGCCGACCTTTGTTCTGGGTCCGATGCTGGCCATGATTTTCGGGGTCTGGCTCGGATGGTTCAATGTTTCCGGATGGTTTATTCCAGCCGACCGTGTCTTGCCGGCATTAACCATTGGCTTGGTTTATGCGGCGGTGATCGCCCGTATTACCCGCGGAGGCATGCTGGAAATCCTCTCGCAAGACTTTATTCGCACGGCTAAGGCCAAGGGCGTTCCTTTTCCGAAAATTATTATATTCCACACACTGAAGGGTGGGTTGCTTCCGGTGCTTTCCTTCCTCGGACCAGCCTTGGCTGGGATCATTTCAGGAAGTTTTGTTGTGGAAACCATTTTTCAAATCCCTGGAATGGGGCGCCAGTTTGTACAGTCGGCCTTCAATCGGGATTACACGTTGGTACTGGGAACAGTGATCCTCTTCGCCGTCTTGATCACTTTGGCAAATTTGCTGGTGGATATCATACAAGTCATCATTAACCCGCGTTTGCGCTTTGAGGATTCCTGATGTCGATTAAACCACAGCTTAGTCCTTCAGAGGAGCGTCTGCCGCAGGTTACGGTGGATTTGGATTCCATAGAGTCGGGAACTTCCTTGTGGCAGGATGCGTGGCATCGCCTCAAGAAAAACCGGATGGCACTGATCTCCTTCTGGATCCTTGTGTTTGTGGGGGTCTTTTGTTTCGTCGGACCTTTCTTTTCACCCTACGACCATCGGGACAATGATCTTGACCAGACCCTTCAATCTCCCGGTTCAATGCATCTGTTCGGAACCGATGACCTTGGTCGTGATCAACTAACCCGCGTCATGATCGGAGGCCGTGTGTCTCTCGGGGTTGGTATTATCGCTACGGCTGTTTCGCTGTTGATCGGTGTG
>JAUVDD010000039.1 GCA_030595525.1 Puniceicoccales bacterium | reverse complement strand
ATGGAACACCTGCCAGAAGGGCGGTACTTTCCAGCAACACTATTTTATGAGGTGCCGTTTGATGACCCGTTGATGAAAGAAGAATTATTTGGACCGATACTCGCTATGACGAAGGTCGATGATTTCCAACAAGGCCTGGATCTGGCGAATGACAGCGCTTATGCCCTAACAGGCGGGGTTTTCAGTCGGCATCCTGAGCACCTGAGACTGGCATCCAGAAATTTCAGGGTGGGGAACCTGTATCTGAACCGTGGCTGTACTGGAGCCATGGTGGGACGGCAACCGTTTGGAGGAGCTGCGCACTCAGGTGTAGGATCAAAGGCAGGAGGACCAGATTATTTGAAACAATTTGTCATACCACGACTTGTTTGTGAGAATACAATTCGACAAGGATTTGCACCCATGGAGCATGAATTCTCCGAATTTCCTTTAAATTAGATCCATAGACAGTTTAACAATTTAATATGTCTTCAGGGAACAAGATCACCTTGGTTACCGGAGCAACCGGTTTTCTTGGCAGGCGGTTGTGTCAGCGTTTACAGGACGAAGGTGAATTAATACGTGCAGTCGGACGAAAATCACAAGACGGCCCATGGAGTGAGTTTGTCGAAATCGACTTTGCTAAAAATGGAATCCCAGAAGATTGCCTGAACAATGTTGGCACGATTTATCATCTCGCCAGCAAAGCCCATGCCATCGCTGAAACTCCCTATAACGCGGATCTTTACCGTCCGGTTATTGTAGAGGGTACGCGAAAACTGATTGGCGCTGCTGAACGGTCTGGCGTGAATCGATTTGCGTTTTTCAGTAGTGTCAAATCGATGGGAGAGGGGAATCCTACCGAAGTACCGATCGAAGAAATGGATGAGACCTGGACTCATGCTCCACAGAGCCCCTATGGGCTGGCAAAAGCTGAAGCAGAGACGATTGTCCGAAAGAGCCGCATGGAACATGCTGTGATACTGCGGCCAGCGATGGTGTTTGGGCCGGGCGAAAAAGGGAATCTACCAAGAATGATCGAAGCGGTTAAAAAAGGGAGATTTCCACCGATCCCAGAGAACGGAAACAAACGGTCGATGATCCACGTCGATGATTTGATCGAATTTGCTATTCGTTCGATGCAGACCCCCATCGCAGCAGGAAAAACATATATTGTGTCATCAAAATCACCAATTTCCACCCGCGCACTCTATAATGCAATCCGTGAGTCCCTTGGACTCCCTGCACAGGATTGGTCCATTCCCATTTTCCTGCTGAAATCCTCAGCATTTGCTGGATCTATTATTGGTAGCCTTATCGGAAAGCGAATGCCGCTCGACGTGGAAACCCTAGGAAAATTAACCGGATCAGCATGGTACAGCTCAAAACTAGCTCAACGGGAGCTGAATTACTGTCCGAAATATGAGGTGGACCGGTGGTTAATAGACCAAGGATAACCGAATCATTGATAAACAAATATTCTTTGTTCCATTTCCATGAATTCTAATATTTAGTCTGCGCCTGAATGATTGAACACATCCTATGGTTAATTGCGTGTATTATCACCGGCACACTTGGTGTCTGGCGTGCCAGATCATTCGCAATACAGAAAAATTGGTTGGATCAACCTAATGAACGAAGCTTTCATAGCCGACCAACTCCCAGAATTGGCGGCTGGGGGGTTCTATTGCCGGTAATTCTAAGTGTAGTGGTATTGACAGTTTTTCTTGATAAGCCTCTACCCACAAGCAGTTGGGTTATCCTGATACCGGCCTTTGCTGTGGCCCTATTATCCTTCTTTGATGACCGGTTTGATCTTCCCCGACCATTTCGATTCGGAGTACACGTCTTGTGTGCGATTTGTGTTTTGTGGTTGTTACGAGATGCGTGGATTGGCCGATCCATGCCACTGTTCGACAATGCTCTACCCGTGTGGATATGTGGATTTCTGCTGGTGATCTGGATTGCCGGACTAACCAATGCCTATAATTTCATGGATGGAATCGATGGTATTTCTGCCATTCAGGGAATTGTCGCCATGGGAGGTTGGATATTTGTCAGTGTTTCCAGTGATTCGACGATCTCCGCAAATCATCCAATGGTATTCTTGTTAATTGCAATATCTGGGGGATGTATTGGTTTCCTGATTTTTAACTGGTCTCCTGCCAGCATCTTTATTGGCGATATTGGAAGCACCTTCCTGGGGTTTTTCCTGGCGGCTTTGCCCCTTGCCTTTGCTCACATGGGTATGCCTTTAGCCAAGGCTTTGGAAGCTGCTGTTTTATTTACCTGGCCGTTTATTATCGATACAGGAATTACTTTCACAAAAAGGCTCATTAGAAGAGAACCCGTGTTTGATGCGCACCGGAGTCATGTTTATCAGCTTTTTGCAGCTACTTTTTCCACAAGGGACTCAGGACATTGTTGGACCAGTATTCTTTTCGGATCACTTTCAATATTAGGTATTGGTCTGTACAGAATGGACACCCCATTCCCAGTGAAACTTGCCGTCATTGGTGGTGTATGGGTACTTGTGGTTGCCTGGACTCACTTGCGTGCGCGTATCTCGTCAACAACAAGAAAAGATCATGTCCCCAGTTATCCTCCTGTTTCCGACCACAAGGCATTCGATATATTCCTTAGTCCTCCAGAGATTTCCGAACTGGAATACCAGTATGTTTCAGAAGCTTTTGACAGTGGCTACATCGCCCCTGTCGGGCCTCAGGTAAATGCTTTTGAGGGGCGATTGGCTCAATATCTCGGATTACAGGAGATGCATGTGGTCAGCAGCGGAACCGCAGCCATACATTTGGGTTTAAGAGCATTGGGGGTGGGTCCGGGAGATTGTGTCTTGTGTCCTGACATGACATTCATTGCCTCTTGCAATCCGATAAGATATCTCGGTGCGGAACCTGTACTGGTGGATGTGAGTCAGGACAACTGGGCTATCGATCCACAACTGCTTAAGAAGGCTATACATTCACTAAAAACTGAAGGACGAACCGTTCGTGCGATGGTAATTGTCCATGCCTTGGGCATTCCTGCTCCCATGGATGAGATTATGGCCATTGCATCCGAGGAAAATATCCTCGTTTTGGAAGACTGTGCGGGTGCATTTGGATCAAAAATCGGGGATTCTTTCGTCGGGAATTTCGGCGATGCCTCCGCATTTTCTTTTAACGGAAACAAAATCCTGACCACAAGTGGTGGAGGTGCATTGTACATCAGGGATGAAGATCAACGCGAAAGTGCACGCAGTTGGGCAAACCAGGGAAAGAAACTCGGGGTGATTGGTTACGAGCACGAAAGCCTCGGTTACAACTATAAACTGTCAAATATCTCAGCAGCAATCGGATTGGCACAATTAGAAACCGTTGATCTCAGGTTGGACAAGAAACGAAAACTCTATGATCGCTACCTCGAGCTGCTGAATGACACTAAAGGTATTACGCAGATGCCGATTCCTGGCTATGGAACATGCAATTACTGGTTAAGTAATATTGGTTTTAATTCGTGGGCCAGTTCTACAGAAATTCTGGAAGCATTGAGAAAGGCAAGAATTGAAGCATTGCCATTGTGGAAACCCATGCACCTTCAAAGTTTAAACAAGGATTTACGGTTTTTCGGCAATGATACCAGTGCGTTGATTCATCGAAGGTTCCTGTCCCTTCCAAGTGGTAGCCAATTGTCAGATTCCCAAATCATTCGGATCACTGACGTTATAAGGAAGCATTTGCCAGTTGCATGAGTAGGGAAAAGCAATATGCTTTTCCACTATGATCATCAGGAAAATCGGTAAACTTCTCAGGGGGAAGGCAACGCCTTTTCAAATTATTAGCGCAACAGTAATTGGTGGCCTGTTGGGAGCGATTCCAGGATTTACACAAGGACCACTATTGCTGGTTTCCTTGTTGTTTCTATTAATCATCCTGAATGCCAACCTGTTTCTGGGAGGCTTAACCCTGTTGCTCGTCAAGCTAATCTCGCTTCTTCTGTTACCGGTTTATTTCCAGATCGGAATGACGATGCTGGAAGGCGGCTTCAATGGTGTAGTCACTTCCTTTGTGAACGCTCCAGTTACCGCGTGGTTCGGATTAGAATACTATGTTATGATTCCATCTTTGCTGACAGGTGGTTTACTTGGTCTCATTCTTGGTGTGGTCGTTTCACGAAGCCTCGCATCCTTCAGGAAACAGATGGCGTCACTGGAGTCAGGATCCGAGCGATATCAGCAGTATTCTTCAAAGTGGTGGGTTAAGCTGCTTGCATGGTTGTTTATTGGTGGCCTCAAGGGCAAGAAGAGCTGGACCGAGCTCAGCGAAAAGAAAAAAGGATTACCGGTCCGACCTCTGGGAGTAATCTTTGTTGTAGCCCTGAGTATCCTGGGCTTTATTGGTATTCAATTTCTGGATACAACAATCGTTACCTCAATTGTCAGGGATCAGCTTGAAAAAGCAAATGGTGCAACCGTTGACTTGGCTGGTATTGAGATCCTGCCAGGAGAAAATCGTATCGTTATTAATGCTCTGGAATTGGCCAATCCTGAGAAGCTCGATACGAACCGATTCTCCAGCACCCAGATATCGGCTGACTTTAGCGGAATGAATATTTTGGCAAAAAAAGTTGTTATTGATGAGTTGCATATTGCTGAGCCAAAATCCGGTGAACCAAGAAAGCTGCCAGGAACAATTACGACATCCTCTACCAGGAAAGAGTCGAAGACAGAGTCGGGTGAAGCCGTACAAATTGATGACTATCTCGGCCAAGCATCAGTCTGGAGGGAACGTCTCCAAACGGCGAAACGCATGTATGACCGCTTAGCACCTTACATGAAGAAGGAAGGCGACGATTCAAGTTCTGGTGAAGAGCAACTATCCTGGAGGGAGCAACTGTTGTTGCAGGCAAAAGAACTGGGTTATGCAAATGTGAAATCGGCATCCCTTATCAGCGATACACCGCAACTTTGGATTAGGGTTTTAAGCTCTGATAACATGATTCTTTCAGGATCCGATGACCGCTTTGCCATTGGAGGGACTAATTTATCCACTCAACCATTCTTGTTGGATGAATCCGGCACATTAATGGTAAGTCGACTCGACGGAGAGTTGGAGGTCCAAATAGGTCTTCCCAGCATGTCAAATCCCAACCAAAGTTCCTTGGAAATCCGTTATGACGGGATGGAAATCGATGAGATGGCGGAATCGGTTGGCTCCGATTTCCCGATGAGCGGTGGTACGATGGATATTATGGGGAAAGGAACCATAACAGGTGGCATTCTTGATTTGCCGCTGACGGTAACCTTGAACGATACTGTTCTGAGCGCATTCGGTACATCAATGCCAGTCGATGATTTCCCTCTTCAGGTGGGCGTATCGGGCACATTGGACAACCCGGGGTTGACCCTGCCAAAGGATGCCATCAAAGATGCCGTCAAGGCCGGTGGAAAAAAGAAGATCGAAGGACTGATCAAGGAAGAGGGGGGAGATCAGCTGAAAAAGTTGTTCAACCTGGGAGGCTGATCAGTAATACCGAATATAGGCTTCACGACGTAGACGCTCAATCCACTGTTGCTGAGATTGACGCTCCAGTTGGCTGGCAAGAATCTCTTCAATGCGGTCCCGTACTTCATTAATTGGCTGAATTCCTTCATCCCGCTTATCTTCAATATACAGGATAAAAATCTGATCCCCGAGAGTAATCGCCTCGCTATAAGTGTCTACCTCCAGAGTGAAAGCGATCGCACTCAGTTCTTCCTTCAGGTCCGGACGTTGAATCCATCCCCAGTCACCGCCACGCTCACGTCGGGAGTCCTGACTGTACTTGGACGCAACTTCCTCAAAGGAAGTACCCTTGTTCAGGTCTTCAAATATCCGATCGATGGTCTGACGCATCTGGTCAGGATTTTCATCGGCCAATGGACGAAGCATAATGATTCGAAGTTTAACTGCCTCTTCTTCGTAAAAATTGATTTTGTTCTCGTTGAAGAACTGTTCGATCCGTTCGGGAGATATTTGCGACTGGGATTTCCGTTTTTCCGATCGCATCACACTGACAACGATTCGTTCCCGCAAATCCAATCTGAATTCCCGAACGTTCTTACCCAGTGATTCCAGATACTCCAGAAAGCGTGAGCGGTCGTTCTCAAAGTCCTCAATCAAAATTCGGTCGAATTCATTTTCCACGTAAGTCTGTGGCAAATTGTATTCCTTGTCCCTGAACTCCTCGACAATGAGTACCCGGTCGATGAAGTTTTGAAGAACCTCCAGATAGAGCTCCTGCATTCGTTGGGTAAATTCTGCACGAGAACGTGCGGATTCACGAATTCGAGGAATCAAAGGGGACATTTCCCGCCGGATTTCCTCAAAAGTGATGATTTTATTTTCCACTTCTGCTGCGATGCCCTGTCGATAAGGCGGATCCCAGACATTGTGAACAGTCTGGGCAGAGCTTTGGAGCACTGGCAGGACCGTGATCAGAAGTGTGATAAAGAGTGTTAGCGTATTGATTCGCATTATGATTCAGTGGGACGCTGTCGCGTCAGAAATTGTTCAATTTCGCGTAACCTTAGGTCTGCAGTATGACCGGTCAAGCGGGGAAATCGTCCAGATTGCTGAATAAATGATCCTTTATTGTCATGAACTCCCTGACATTTCAATCGATTTCCGTCGGTTTCCACGCTCCGGATACCGACAATCTCGGCCCGTACGCGGATTCGAGAGACCTTAATGGCACGATTTACCGGCCTTGGAAGTTTCCCAAATCGATCAGACAAACTTTCTTTGATTTCCGAAACTTCTTCAATCGAACCAGCCATCGCCAACTGTCGGTAAAAATCGATCCTGATCCGTGTTTCCGGGATATAGGAAGACGGAATATATGCAGAAACCGGCTCAATCCTGGTATTTGCAATCTCCGCATCCCTCAATGCAGCGAAGCCGGTATCCACACTTTTCGAGGTGTTCTCACCGGAGCGACCCTCCTTGATGAAGTCCAAATATACAGTCGCACGAATCCTCGCCGCTGCAGGATCTCCCTTTAATCGTAGAATACTTTGTCTCAGTAATTGACAATACAGGTCAAAGCCAACCCCGGCGATGTGACCGCTCTGCTGGTGTCCAAGAAGATTTCCGGCCCCACGGAGTTCCAGATCCCGCATGGCAATTTTAAATCCTGCGCCCAACTGATTATGTTGGCGTATCGCAGAGAGGCGTTTACGGGCTTGATCCAGCATGTGGACATGCCTGTGTAGAAGAAGGTATGCGTAGGCCTGACGCTTAAAGCGCCCAACTCGTCCTCTCAACTGATAGAGCTGTGATAATCCAAATCGATCCGCGCCTTCGATTATTATCGTGTTACAGTTGGGAATATCGAGTCCGTTCTCAATAATCGTGGTACAGACAAGGATATCCGTTTTGCCCGCCACAAACTTTGTCATGACGCGTTCCAATGTATGTTCAGGCATTTGGCCATGACCAACCTCAATGGAGGCATCCGGCAACATATCCCCTAATTGGGCTGCAACCGATTGAATGCTCTGAACCCGGTTATGCAGGTAAAACACCTGCCCACCTCGTTCCAATTCGCGTTGAATGGCTCGCTTTACCAAATCCGGATCATATGTTCTGACGAGCGTTTCAATGGGTAATCTATCGGCAGGAGGGGTTTCAATAACACTGAGATCCCGAGCACCCATCAGGGCTAAATACAAGGTCCTGGGGATGGGGGTCGCACTCATCGAGAGGACATCCACCTCAGTCTTGTATTGTTTCAGACGTTCCTTGTGACGCACCCCAAACCGATGTTCCTCATCGATTACCAGTAAACCGAGATTTGCAAATTGGACATCCTGACTCAGTAGACGGTGTGTTCCGATAACAAGGTCAATCCTCCCGGACCGGAGTTGTTCAATTATGTCCTTTTGCTGGCCCGATGTGCGAAACCGACTCAGCATCTCCACACTGATGGGATAGGGAGCGAATCGTTCCTTGAAAGTTTCGTAATGTTGCTGAGCGAGCACAGTCGTGGGGACCATTATGGCAGCCTGATAACCCTCCATGACGGATTTGAATGCGGCACGGATTGCCACTTCAGTTTTACCATAACCAACATCCCCACAAACAAGGCGATCCATTGGTTTAGCTGCTTCCATATCCAGCTTGGTGTCCTCGATGGCATCTGCCTGATCGCTTGTTTCCTTGTAGGGAAAGGCATTTTCAAAGGCTCGCTGCCATTCAGTATCTTTTCCGAACGCATGTCCCGGACAGTGTGCCCGGGTGGCCTGTAACTGCAGCATTTCTGCAGCGTAATCAATCGTCGCCTTTTCAGCTGCTGCACGCGTCTTATCCCAGATATTGGAACCGAGTCTACCGAGTTTTGGTTGTATCCGGCTCAATCCAACATACCGGGTCAGTAAATGCGCATCTGCTAATGGAACATGCAGGGTCACACTCTCAGCAAATTCGACAGAAATAACGTCTTCATTGCGACCCCTCAGCTCCATGGTGGTCAAGCCGCGGTATCGACAAATGCCGTGTGAAAGATGTACCAGGTAATCACCATCCGCCAGGTCCGCAAAATCCAGAAGATTATCCACTCTGGTCCTATGTGGAAGTAACCGTTGTCGGTGCTCAGGTTTACGCTCAACATGTCGGCCAATCCACTCGCGCTCAGTCACAACCAGAAGATGCCGAGCATCCCTGCCGAGGTATCGTTTTTCCCACTCTTTTGGTACATCCCGAAGCAGGAATCCTTCGGGTAGATCTCCTGGCCGGAATTCTACCCGCAAATCTCCATACCCATCGCTGTCCAACAGGTTTTTCAACTCATCGATTTTCCCCGTAGTGGATCCAAGGCCCAGCAAATGGTATTCGTTCGATTGATCCCATTCCTTCAGCCTTTTATAAAAAGAACGTCTTGCCAGTGACTCCTCTTCCAACCGTTCCAAGCCAATTGTAGTTTCCAGCGGATTCTCCCTGAAAGCATCCAGGGAAGAAAAATCCAGAACCGTAGCAGGAGTTTCTGGCTCAAAGATTTCCGGATCAGTTTCCAATTCCTGAACAACAATCCAATTGTCCTCATTCGAATCACGCGAATTATACAAAGTTGGGAGAGCGGCTCGTTGATCCCGTATATTCTCAAATATCTGAAACTGTGCTGGATGAGACTCCTTAAGAATTGCTGGCTCGATAACGATCCAGTTTACAGACTCACCAAAGTACCCGAAAATCGATTGAGCAGTTGTTTGCTGATCGACCGCCTTTCCAGAAGCGATAGTCAGTTCCCGGACAGAGTTTAGTGATCTTTGAGTAGTCGGATCGAATTCTCTTATTGATTCCAGCTCATTACCGAAAAAATCCAATCGAACCGGGGCAGGGGCGTTTAATGGATAAACGTCGATTAATCCTCCACGAATAGCAAATTGACCAGGACGCTCACAAACTGCTTCTGAATAATAATCCAACTCTGTTCCCAAACGAGCCTTCAATTCTTCGAAGTCCACTTGTTGCCCAACCATAAGTCGAACTTCCTCCTGCAATAGTTTATCTACCGGAGGAACAGGGGAGAACAGGCCGTCAGGTGTGGTGAAAACGATCAGGTGTTGTTGTTCATCATCCAGTTGTATCCGGTTTGCCAAGTGAGTAAGCGTAGACAAACGGTCACACTCAATCTCTTCCCTTAGCCGTTCTGGAACAGGATCATCCTCTGTCTCATGCAGCATGGGAGGGAATAACACACAACTATAAGGGGATTCCTTTGAATCTCTTTCCGATAGAAATTGAGGTGTTGTGGCAATCAAACGACGGGAATCCAGTATTTTGGAACAGATGATGACTGTCGTCCTCGAATTTGCCTCATCAATCAAGTTAGCCAGGACAAATGGCTGGCTCGAAGGAATGACACCTGCATAAAACTCAGCAGATGCATCCGGAGGTAACCGGAATGCTCTCATTGTGCCTTGATATGAGAAAGTGCCACTCGAGCTGCTTCCTCCTCAGCGCTTTTCTTTGAATTTCCCAAACCCTTTCCCATGCACAATCCATCTACCCAGACCTCCACCGTAAATTCCCTAAGGTGGTCGGGGCCAGTGGTTTCGATTAATCGATAGGAGATGGCCTCATTTCCAAGCTGAGGTTGAAAATGCTCTTGAAGTTTCCCTTTGGGATTATGCTTGGTGAGCTGTGCTTCAACCCGCGTGGCGAGCGGTCCATAGATTTTCCTTATTGAGCAGCTAACTGCTTCAACGCCCCCGTCCAGATATACCGCCCCGACAACTGCTTCAAAGGCATCCTCCAGGATGGATGATCGATCACGTCCTCCTTGAGATGCCTCAGCTTCTCCGATTTTGAGAAAAGAACCCAAAGACAACTCTCTGGCCAGTTCGCTTAGCTGTTCACCTTTGACCAGCATGGAGCGATAGCGGGTTAGAACGCCTTCGCGGTCAGCAGGCAAATCAGTATAAAGTGATTCGGCCAAAACGAGTCCCAGCACGGCATCACCAAGAAATTCCAGCCTTTGATTGTGCTGATTTTGGCCTAGTTCCTTGGAGTACGAGGGATGGGTCAATGCACAGGAAAGCAGGTCCTTATCAGAAAAAGTATATCCGATCAGGTGCTCCAGTAGGGAAATATCCAATTCCTCTTCGGCCATTAGCAGAA
>JAUVDD010000238.1 GCA_030595525.1 Puniceicoccales bacterium | reverse complement strand
GAGTTGAGTCTCGCGCATGTGGGACTCGAAGACCGTCAGCCTAGGAGTTGAGCGTTTACGCTCGAAGACCGTCGCCTTTTGAGTACCGTCCCGCAGTCCCGCAAATGTGGGCGTCAACCTAAGGAGATGAAAACTTCGCAGGCCAATTGCTTGGATGACTGATAAATGAAGCCGCAGAGCGGCGAGCTTCTTCTAGCCATGGTTGAGCGAAGACGCGAAGCGGATTCGCGAGGCCATGGAATATTAATAAGTTATAAATCGAGCCACATCGTGGCGGCCCGATCCATTCATCTCAGTCAAATTGGACAAGAATATTCATTGGTCCCAAGGGCATTCGCTTCACAAAACGTGAGCATGCCCAACAGTTACGTTCGCACTCTCATACATTGGAAGAGGGGTATCCATTGGATTGATTCGCGCCACCGCTCTGCGGCTCGTATATCTTTTATATCGGTTACCGTGGCCTCCGCTCTCCCGCTCCGCGGGATCGCTCCGACCACGGCTAGGGGAAGCTCGGCGCTCTGCGCCTTTTAGTACTGAAAGTTTTGGACTTTTGAATCCCTTAGGTTGATCCCGCATTTGCGCGCCTGCGGGACGCTACTCACAAGGCGACGGTCTTCGAGGCTAAAGCCGCAACTCATAGGTACTCACAGGTATGCCCTACGCGGCGGCGTCTTTTTCGGCCTTCTCGGCAGGCTTTTCTTCCTGCTTTGACTTATATTTAAGCTTCGGCTTGGCCCGACCCTTAACCACGGCTCCGGTAATGATTACTTCCTCGACATTCTCGTAATCCGGTAACCGGTACATGATATCGAGCATGATGCTTTCCATGATCGAACGAAGTGCACGGGCACCCGTTTTCAGGACCATGGCCTTCGCGGCAATTGCCCGGATGGCATCTTTCCGGAAGGATAACTTAACCCCTTCCATGTTAAAAAGCTTTGTGTATTGCCGTGACAGGGCGTTCCGGGTCTTGGTGAGGATATGTTCCAATTGTCCCTGATCCAGCTCCTCGAGCACCGATACGACCGGTAAACGACCAATAAATTCAGGAATCAATCCGTAGCGGACCAAATCCTCCGGTGCCAGTTCGGTAAAGATATGCTCACCGTCCCAATGCTTGTGTTCGGAATCTTCCCAGCCGATGGTTCCTTTTCCCAAACGGCGACGAATGATGTCTTCCAATCCGACAAAGGCACCTCCACAAATGAACAGGACATTGCTGGTATTTACCTGAATATATTCCTGATTCGGATGTTTACGGCCGCCCTGTGGGGGAACATTGCACACAGTTCCTTCCAAAATCTTCAATAAAGCCTGCTGAACACCCTCGCCACTGACATCGCGGGTAATGGAAACGTTGTCGGTCTTGCGACCAATTTTATCGATTTCATCGACATAAATGATTCCACATTCGGCCTTAGCCACGTCATAATTGGCTGACTGCAGCAGTCTCAAGACGATGTTTTCCACGTCTTCACCCACATAACCGGCTTCGGTGAGGGTTGTCGCATCAGCGATAGCAAACGGAACCTCCAGCAAGTCTGCCAAAGTACGGGCAAGAAGCGTCTTGCCACTTCCGGTAGGTCCGGCCAACAAGACATTGCTCTTCTCGATCTTAACGACGTCGCCATCCTCGGACTGCTTTGCCGGCTCCTTGCCATCGGGACTGATTTTCAATTCCGATTGCAGGCGCTTGTAATGGTTGTAAACCGCTACAGAAAGAACCTTCTTTGCATGGTCCTGACCAATCACATCCAGATCCAGCATGGCCTTTACTTCGGATGGCTTGGAGAGCTTGAAAGGCTGGCTTTTGGCCGATTCCTGTTCCGCACCAACTTCCCTTAACTCCCGATCGATAATCGTTTTGCAGACATCCACACAGGAGTCGCAGATGTATACACCGGCAGGACCGGCAATAATCTTGCGCACTTCCGACTGTGATTTGCCGCAGAAGCTGCAAAAGGTCATTTTCGAGGCTTTAGCCATGGGTCTCTACTTATCCTTGAACTCAATAACGTGATCGACAAGCCCATAATCCTTGGCTTCTTGAGCGGTCATATAGAAGTCGCGGTCGGAATCCTTCTCGATCTTCTCAACATCCTGTCCTGAATGCTCGGCCAGAACATTGGCAATCGTCCTCTTCCAGCGAAGGATTTCCCTCGCAGCAATGGAAATATCTGCTGACTGGCCTGTTGCCCCACCCGTTGGCTGATGAATCATCACCCGACTATGTGGCAGAGCATAGCGCTTACCGGGCGTACCCGCAGCAAGGAGCACTGTCGCCATACTAGCTGCCTGACCCATGCAATAAGTTTTCAGCTCACAGCTTAGGAAACGCATGGTGTCGTAGATGGCCATGCCATCGGTGACGCTTCCACCGGGAGAATTGATGTACAGTTGGATATCCTTCTTAGGATCTTCCATTTGCAGAAGAAGAAGCTGTGCAATGACCGCGTTGGCCACGTAATCATCAATTGGTGTCCCAATGAAGATGATTCGGTCCTTCAACAATCGGCTGTATATATCCCAGCTCTTTTCTGTCCGGCCGTCACTTTCAACGACGTGCGGTAAAGGCAAGTAATAACTCATGCGAACAAAGTGAGACTAACTTTCGAAGAGCGCAATCCGGATTACGCTTTTTCCTCTGTTGAAGTGGTCTTGGACTCCTTCAAAAGTACTTCCAAGGTTTTTGCGAAAAGAATTTGACGCTGCAAGCTCATCAACTGGTCACGATCCTTGCGCAATTCCTTGGCAAGATCTTCCGGCTTTTGACGACGCTGCGTGGCCATACTGTAGACTGCTCGGGAAAGATCCTCGTTTTCCACCTGGATTTTTTCCTCCAAGGCAATCTTGCTCAGGATAATCTGCAGCTTTACTTCGCGTTCAGCGGTCTTGGAAGCACCGGCGAAAATCTCCTCCTTATGCTTCTCAAATTCTTCCTCACCGATTCCCATCTGCATATTCTGGCTAATGATCCGGCTCATAGCATTCTGCGTCTCTGCTTCCACAGCACTCGCCGGCAACGCAAGATCCAATTGCTCATCCAGATGATTGAGAATCTGGTTACGCTGTGCTTCCTGGGATTCCTGCTTTTTACGGCCTTCCAAGTCATCCAGGATCTGTGCCTTGAAGTCTTCGAGACTTTCGGCATTCACGGTTTTAAAGAATTCTTCATTCAGCTCGGGTAGCTTGCGCTCACGCACTTCGCCAACTTCGATCTCATAGCTGACAGTTTTTCCACGCAAATCTTCAACGGCGAAATCGTCTGCCAATACCTGCTCAACTGTCTTCTTGTCTTCAATTTTCATTCCAACAAGGGCATCAATCACGGCAGGAACACCAAACTCCTTGGCTTCATCGGTTCCGGCTTCTTCCCAGCCATCCTTGACTTCACCCCATGCCTGAATGCTTGAGTTGTCCTTCAATGATTCAGAAAATGATTCACCATCGATTGTTCCAGTATAGGTGACCTTGACGTAGTCACCCTTAGCTGCTTCACGTTCGACAACTTCGAAATCAGCACGCTGACGGCGGATACGATCAATTGTCTCATCGATTTCCGCGTCATCAACATCTGTAGCTGGTGGTTGGGTCTCGATGCCCTTGTATTCCGGCAATTCAAAAGCAGGTGTAATATCCACCGTCATGTCCAGGGATACTTCCTGTCCGGACAGGAATGCGTCCGGAT
>JAUVDD010000079.1 GCA_030595525.1 Puniceicoccales bacterium | reverse complement strand
CCAATCTCGCTGGCCAGTTTGCGCACCTCTGGTTTTGGAATGTCGCCAATCGGGAAGCGCGCCCGTTCCAGTTGGTCCGGGCGAATCATGCAAAGGAAATAGCTCTGATCCTTGTTTTTATCGACTCCCTCCAGAAGTCTTGGGCCAGCATCATTTTCGGTTCGGCGGCAGTAATGGCCGGTTCCCACTGCATCAAACCCATTCTCCATGGCCCAGTCGAGGAGTACCCCGAATTTCATTTCCCGGTTGCACATGACGTCCGGATTAGGGGTCAATCCACGGGAATAACCGTCTACCAGATAGGAAACCACTCGGTCACGGTAGGCTTCCATGAAATTCAGGACACGAAAAGGGATTCCCAGATGATCGGCAACAGCGCGGCCATCCTCGATATCCTGCATCCATGGACAATTGCCGAAGACGTTCTCTTCGTTGATCCAGTTTTTCATGTATGCAGCCTCGACCTCGTAACCGTCTTGTACTGCCTTCCATGCCGCAACTGCACTGTCGACTCCACCCGAGAGGGCAAGCAAGAGACGTGGCTTTTTATTTTTTGCGGGCATGATGCAAACAAGTGAGCGCGGCTAGTGAATGAAGTCAAGGTAAGCGAAGGTTAGAAACAATTATTGCCAAGGGAAGGGAGTGAAGCAAACTCGCGGCTATTGAAATATGGATGTTGTGATAGAAAGAACACATATCAACTGGGCTGCCTGGACCGCTTTGGATTCCGGGGTGGTCAGTTTTACCAAGGATTGGAAGGGTAAGAATCCTCCTGAACTGTGGTGGGGGGAAGACAAACTTAACCTGAAATCAATCAGGCGGTTTGTGCCGGAACAATTTGGATTGCAAGGCGGATATTTTGGAAGGGACGGCAAATTGAAGTTTGTTCTGCCTGATATCCTGCTCGAGGACTTTGATGAGGATGAGGACTACTATGTAACCGGCAGCTTCAATGGATGGGATGAGGCGATTGGTGAAAAGGACTGGCAGATGAACCCGGGAGTTGTCATGGGACAATCCTGTCAGGTTTTGACTATTTCTGAGGAGGATTTTTCTCACATCGAAAATGCGAACTTCAAGTTTGTTACTGGATCGGGTGTCTGGATAGATGTTCCTGAAGACGCCCGAAATACCCACATCGATAAACTTGGGATCAAGAATTACCTATTCTCTTCGGAACGGAGTGGTCGGCATTTATTCCGGTTCAAAACTCCCTTGCCACTAAACCAAGGCGAGGGTCGTAGATTGTTCGCTAAAATTGGGGAGACGGTCGAATCGATCCGTCTAAATCCGGGAGTGTTCCTAAAAAGCATGGACGCTGAGGGGCCCTTTGGGGCAATCATCGAAGATGGTTTGACCCGGTTCCGTTTGTTTGCCCCACGCGCCAAATCAGTGAGTCTTTATCTGTTTGATGATCAGGATGGACCTGAAGGTGAGCCTATAGAAATGGAGCTAACTGAGAATCAGGTATGGGAAATTAGCCTGGATGGAAGCTACCATGGCTGGTTTTATCATTATGCGGTGACCGGACAGGAGGTCGAGGAGTCTGGTTATTTCGATCCGGACTTTCGCATAATCGATCTATACGCGAAGGCAGTATGTGGTCCACTTGGTCCGGGAATTGTCGTGGACGAGGATTTTTTCCAGACAGAACATATTCCTTTCAAGGCACCCAACTGGCACGACCTTATCATCGCCGAGGCGCATGTTCGTGATTTGACAGCGAATGCTCCTGTCTCGATGAGCGACGAAGAGAGACTCGGGTTCCGTGGTCTGAACAAGTGGATTGAGGACGAAGCTTTTTACTTGAAGCAACTCGGAGTGAATGCAGTTGAGTTGCAACCGCTGCATGAGTTTGATTCCATTGATAAGGAGCAATACGCATGGGGCTACATGCCGATAAATTATTTCTCTCCGGCCAGTCAGTATTGCAAGGATCCGACTAAACTTGATCAGATTGTTGAATTCCGTGAAACCGTTCGTTGCTTTCATCAGCAGGGCATGGCGGTGTTGTTGGATGTGGTTTATAATCATGTCGGTGAACCGAACTTTCTACAGTATCTGGACAAGGAATATTACTTTTTGCTGACCAATGACGGGCATTATGAGAACCACAGTGGATGTGGAAATACTCTGGATGCCAATACACCCATGGTTCGGCGATTGATCCGCGACAGCCTGGTACATTGGATTCGAGCGTATGATGTGGATGGCTTTCGCTTCGACTTGGGGGAATTGATAGGTGTGGAAACCTTCTCCTGGTTGGAAAAGGAATTAAAGGCTGTTAAGCCGGAGATTATCCTCATTGCTGAACCCTGGAGCTTTCGCGGACACATTGGTAAACAGTTGAGGGAAACTGGGTTTGCGTCGTGGAATGATGGATACAGGGAGTTTGCCAGAAAGTATGTTACAAATCAGGCAGAGAGTCGTGATGTGGGTTTCTTCATGCGAGGCTCTACGCCGGACTGGAGTAGATTCCCCGCCCAGAGTGTCAATTATGTGGCATCCCATGATGACCGGTGCTGGATAGATAAAATTTCTGAGAACAGCAATCACGATGGTCATCGTCCGACTGAAGCTGATCGCCGCCGCACACATATAATGACCGGAATGCTGATGATGTCCGTTGGTATACCTATGGTGTCCAGCGGCATGGACATGATGAAGTCAAAAGGCGGGACAAATAATACCTATCTCCGGGGTGATTTAAACGCTATACCTTATGACAGAATGGCCGAGCACTCGGGCACGGTGGAATATTTCCGCAAGTGGATCGCATTCCGCTTGAGTGAGTTGGGTCGGTATGTGCGCCTGGATAGTTTTCCTGGTAATGGGTATTTCATTACAAGCAGGAATGATGTGGCATTTGGAATAATTTATAATGCTGGATGGTTATCCGGTTCAGAACGACTCCTGTTTGTCATGAATCCTGGATACGAATATCGTATATTGCAATTCACCGACAACAAAATGGAATCATTTGACCAGATATCGGATACCGAGCGCTGGGGTGATCCTGTTCTAGAGGAGCCGAAATTTGCCATGCAAGGTGAAACCGTTTCAGTTCCGCCCTTGTCGTGTGGATTATTTGTTCAGAGGAAATGAGGCTTTTTAGCCGAGAAATGATCGGATTGACTCCTTGATCGTTTCTGCAACTTCGGGACCGTAAAGTATCATTGCCCAGATCAGTCCACCGTAAAGGAGCACCGCAAAGACTCCGACAAAGCAGGCCAGGATGGCAAAAACTCCATCCTCTTCAGTGAGACCGACACCAATCAGGAAGATGACCATGGCGGGAAAACTATTTGTCAGGGGGATGGGAATCATCATGAGAATGGCCATGATCATGACTAAAACCCCCATCAAGGTCAGGCCAATCCTTTGGCCGACCCATTTCATGCGTGGTCGGACAATCCACTCCAGCTTTTCGAAGATCCATGAGGCTCCATTGAGGAGTTTCTCAGCAAGGGATTTGCTTAATGTCACACGTTGCAATCGCTTTGGGAATACTGGATGAGTTTTCCCGACAAGCATTTGCACAGCTAAAACGACGAGCAGAATACCAAAGGGCACGCTGTATCCCGCCGCAGGAACGGGTAGGGCACTTGGAAGCGACAAGACGAGCAGGAGCAAACCGAATCCCCGATCTCCGACTCGATCCACCAACTGGGCGATAGTCAATGCTTCTGCATCTGTCTGCAGGAGGGTCCTTAGCTCTTCCGATAGCTTCTGTTGAGACATCGTGTTAAAAGCTGACAATACAACGTGAGGGTGGCAACATCGCTTTGTGAAACATAAAATTTTCAATAAAATACCAAGAAAATGGAAGCTTGCATTGATCGATTGAAAAATTTCGCTACATATTCATTGTAATGTTACGGGCAAAACGACGTATCGGTTTTTTTGGAGGAACCTTTGATCCTTTTCATTGTGGCCATTTGGAAATGGCACGCTCTGCTGCGGAATACTTGAATTTGCACAGTGTATCCTTTGTCCCGGCTGGCCAAAACCCGTTAAAGGGCAATCCACCAGCAGCTACCCCAAAGCAACGTGTCGAGATGATTCGAAGAGGTATTGCCCATGAGACCAAATTCAGCATCTGGGAGGGTGAGTTGGAGCGAAATGGACCCAGTTATACGCTGGACACCATCGAACATGTTGAACGTGTGTATCCGAATTGTCACTTGTTCTGGATAATAGGATCGGACCAGTTGGCTCATTTGTCTGATTGGTATGGTATCGAAAAACTCGTGTACAAAGTCCGCTTCATCTTGTTGAAGCGTCCCGGCTATGCGCTGGATTGGCCCGGGATCAAGGGGCTTACCCTTTATCCGGTGGATAATCCGTTGATGCGAGTGAGTGCCACAGAGGTACGAAGACGGTTGTCGAAGAAGGTTTCCCTCGCCGGTTTGGTTCCTCTGCAGGTGGAAAACTTTATAAAGGAACATGGCCTGTATACCTGAACTCGATCAACATTGGGATGAATCCTGTGATGCCCTGTTGACAAGCCATCTCGCATTTTTATAAACAGGAACTCGTAGTACGATTAAATCAATTTTATGGCAGCTATCGCGAAGAAACAAGAGAACACCCTTCCGGAATCAATCCAGCAGTGCATTCATGCACTGGACCAAAAAAAGGCGGAACATCTACATGTCCTGCAAGTGGGCGATATCTCTTCAATCACTGACTACTTCATCATTGTGACCGGTACCAGCAACCCGCATTTAAGGGCCTTAAGCCAGACTGTTGCGGACAGCCTGGAATCCTCAGGCCAGGAAGCAGTTGTCTCGGGTGTTGGCGACCAGTCTGGTTGGGTTGTCGTGGATGCATTCGATTTCATGGTTCACATCTTCACAAAAGAGATGCGTGACTTCTTTAACCTGGAGGGACTTTGGAAAGACGGAACCCTGATTGAGTGGTAGCACAGTTACCATTCTAGAACGGGCGCTTTCCTGAGAAGGGTAGGCGGTTTGGTTCAGTCGAAACTGACCCTCATCGCTTTTAGCGTGCAAATCTTAGAGAATCACCTACTTTGCCTAATGTTTGAGTAATGCAGCTATATTGGGACATACTCCTGAATAATATTTTTCTGTTGTCCAGTGCCTTGGTACTGGCCTCCCATTTGTTGCTCTACACCCTAAGCCGCAGGCGGCAATGGGGGATAGGTGGCTTGGAGCTGATTCGCATGCCAATCCTGATCCTGTTCCTTGGAGGGGCGATGTCCTACCTTCAAGGATATTTGCGTCTTCTGGAAGTGACGGAAGAGGTGAAACGGCAATCGGAAATCCTGTCCGAGACAATGACCGTTGAGGATATGTATGCATTCCGCTATCAGGGAGAAGCTGCCCTGAATAGAGCCAGGCGGCGGTTTCAAGGTTTTATCCAGGCAAGTTTACCGATTGCGGGTTATCCGGTAACGGTCCAAGTCTATGCCAAGAATACGGATAATGAAATCCAAAAGCTTGTACAAGGCAACAGCAGCTTGTCAGAGATCCTGGTTTATCCCGTACCGATGAAGGTACACGAGTCGATCTTCCTGACCGCGGCCTTCGACCATCCTGAGGCGGTGACGACGATCGAACCCGGTGGAGATATGGGATTTGGACTGATTGCCTACTCCCGGGCAGCAGCTATTGGCGACAGTTCACCCGGCTTTGTGGTGGCCACCGGAGTGCCATACGCTGGATTGATTTCTGAAATCCGCAGGGCCCAGACACCGGTTATCCGGCTAACGGTGTTAATTTCGGTTATTGCTGCTGTCTTGTTGGTAATAGGAAATCGACTGCGGACAGCATTGGATCGGCAAAAACGCCTTTCCGAAGAAATCATGAACCGGGAAAAACTTTTCCGTAGTATTTTTGATAATAGTGCGGCAGCGATTGCGGTTATGCATCCGGACGGCAAATTTGAACGTGTTAATGATCGTTGGACAGAGTTGTACGGTTATACGCTCGATGATGTGCCCAACGCGGTGGAATTGTCCGCTGACGAAGACAAAGCCAACAGTAAGAAAATGGGCCAATCCCTTCTCAAGGGAGATGTGACTGCCTATCGGGTGGAAAGACGTTTTCAAAGGAAGAACGGGTCCAAGTTTTGGGGAGACATTTCTGTCCGGGCCCTGCGTGATGAAGAAGGAAAGTTGAAAAGTATCACTTCCCTGGTCCTGGATATTTCTGATCGAAAGAAGGTTGAGGGATCTCTCTTGCAACGGGACCGCTTGTTGACAGGTCTTGCCGATGCACTGGCTAAGCTGTTGGAGTTTCGCCATGGCCTGGAAACCGTCATGCCGGAAGCGCTTTCCACTATTGGATGGGCTGCTAATGTGGATCGGGTCTACATTTTCGAGGAGCACTACGAGGAGGAATTGGATTCGGAAGTTATCACAATGCGCTTTGAGTGGGTGGCTCCTAATGTTTCCACCCAATTATCGAATCCGGACATGCATTCCCTGCCATGGGAACCTGATTTGATTCGCTGGAGGGATATCATGTACCGCAACCAGGTTGTACAGGGACTGACTGCGAACATGACCGAATCGGAGCAGAAGGTCATGGATGGGCAGGACATTAGTTCCATTTTGTTGGTACCGATTTTCATCGAGAACAGGATGTGGGGATTTGTGGGATTTGATGTCTGTACGCGGACACACGAGTGGAGTGATACCGAAATCTCGATTCTTCGGGCAGCATGTAAAGGCTTTGGAATCGCTGTGCAGCGTGAACGGGCAGAAGCCTCGTTGCTGGCTGCCAAGGAACGGGCCGAAATGCTTAATCAGAAACTTTCCACGGAAATTGACCGGGCCAATATCCTCGCTACCCAGGCTGCTGAAGCAAATGAGACCAAGAGTCGTTTCCTTGCCAACATGAGTCATGAAATCCGTACTCCTATGAATGGTGTCCTTGGGATGTGTACAGTCCTTTCAGGAACCGACCTTTCACAGGAACAAACAGAATACCTCTCTGTTATCCGGAAGAGTGCCGATGGCCTGTTGGGAATTATTGAGGATATCCTCGATTTTTCAAAGATTGAGGCCGGTAAACTGGAATTGGAAAAAGTTGAAACCAACGTGCTGGATCTTATTGAGGATGCATTGGATTTGTTTGCCTTGTCCACAACGGAGAAACGTCTGGATCTCCTCCACCATATCGATCCGGATGTGCCCGAGCGGGTTGACCTGGATCCAACCCGATTCCGTCAGGTTCTGGTTAATTTGTTGGGCAATGCGGTCAAGTTCACTGACAAGGGACAAATAATTGTTCGTGTCAGTGCGCATCCACAGGAAAACGGAGAGCTGCAGTTGGCCGTAGCTGTCGAGGACTCCGGTCCGGGTATTGAGCCGGCTATGCGTGACCACTTGTTTGAGGCCTTCAACCAGTTGGATAGTTCCACCGCCCGTAAATTCGGAGGAACGGGTCTCGGGCTGACCATCA